>CASGDY010000068.1 GCA_949300355.1 uncultured Brachyspira sp. | reverse complement strand
TAAGTATTTATAATATTTTTACATTAAATAAAGATGGTATGGGACAAGAAATAATCCCATACCATAATCATGAATTTATTTAGGGTTACTCGGATTTCACTTGTATAACCAATATTTTGAATGCCTCTATAGCCTTCAATGAATGAGGAGCATTTGCAGGAATTAAAATAGATTCTCCAGACGATGTTTCAAATGAAGTTCCATCAACTATTATTTCCGCCTTTCCGTCAATCACTGTAACTAAAACATCTCCTGTGCTTGTATGTGTAGGAATTTCTTTACTTTTATCAGCTGATATTATTGTCATAGCAAGACTTTTTCTATCAACTAATGAAAGCATAGATATATCTTTAATTGCTACTAAATCTTTTAAAGCAACTACTTTTTTATAATCTACATTTTTAATATAATTTTCCATTCATAAGCCTTAATCATTTTGTTATTATTATCTAACTTATATATATAAAAATCTGTTGCTGCAGCAACAAAAAATATTTTTTTATAAAATATGCATTATTACAGTATAATAATTATGCTTTGAATCTTTTAGCAGCCTCTATAAATCCTACAAATAAAGGATGAGGATTAGTAATTCTTGATTTTAATTCAGGGTGAAACTGAACGCCTATCATAAAAGGATGGTCTTTTATTTCTACAATCTCAACCAAATCAGCATTTTTCATACGCCCTGTTACAACAAATCCGGCTTTTTCCATTACATCTATATATTCATTGTTAAATTCATATCTATGTCTATGTCTTTCACTAATTTCAGTTTTATTATATAGTTTATTAGCTAAACTTCCTTCTTTTATATCGCATGCAAAAGCACCTAATCTCATAGTGCCGCCTTTTAATATGCTTTTTTTCTGCTCTTCCATAAGTGTGATTATAGGATTTTTGGCATTTTCTTTAACTTCTATTGTGTTGGCATCTTCCAATTTAAGCACATTTCTTGCAAATTCAACACTCATAAGCTGCATACCCAAACATATTCCTAAATAAGGCATTTTATTTTCTCTAGCATATTTTATAGCCTGTATTTTACCTTCTATTCCTCTCTCTCCGAATCCTCCGGGTATTATAAGACCTTGAATATCTTTGAAATATTCTGATATATCATCTTTATTTTCTAATTCTTCAGCTGAAATCCATTCTATATCAACATTAATATCATTATATATACCGCCATGATTTAAAGCTTCTATCAAAGATATATATGCATCTTTCATAGATATATACTTTCCAACTATAGCTATTCTAACTCTTTCATTTGTTATAGAAATATTCTTCTGCCTTATTATTAAATCTGTCCAATCTGTTAAATCTATTTTTGCTGTCTGCAATTTAAAATGTCTGCATACAACATCAGAAAGTCCCTGTGATTCAAGCATTATAGGTACATTATAAATATTAGGCTCATCAAAATTTTCAAATACATTTTCTTTAGGAAGATTGCAGAATAATGCTATTTTTGATTTATGAGAATCCTGCAAATGCTTACTAGTTCTGCATACCAAAATATCCGGTATGATACCGCTTTGCATAAGCTCTTTTACACTATGCTGAGTAGGTTTTGTCTTTATTTCTTCAGATGAACTTATAAAAGGAATCAATGTTACATGTATATATAAAACATTATCCTGACCTAATTCTGTTTTTATCTGTCTTATAGCTTCAATATAAGGCAAAGATTCTATATCACCTATAGTTCCGCCTATTTCTGTTATAACTATATCAGTTCTTTTTGTATCATTTTCTCTATATATTCTTCTTTTTATTTCATTGGTAATATGCGGTATAACCTGAACAGTTTCTCCTAAATATTTACCTTCCCGCTCCATATTTATAACATGCTGATAAATTTTTCCTGTTGTAACATTACTGAATTTATTTAAATTTTCATCTATAAATCTTTCATAATGCCCAATATCCAAATCTGTTTCTGCTCCATCATCAGTAACAAAAACTTCACCATGCTGAAACGGACTCATAGTACCAGGGTCAAGATTTATATAAGGGTCAAATTTCTGTATAGTTACGCTTAATCCCCTAGCCTTTAAAAGTCTTCCTAATGAAGATGCTGTTATTCCTTTTCCTAAACCAGATACAACTCCGCCTGTTACAAATATGTATTTAGTATTCATATAATCCTCTATTTTTTATTTTTTTATATAATAAATCATTATAACATTACCATAAATTAGTATTAAATCAAGTGATTATTAATTTTAATTCAATCTATTTCAAATATTTTTCAAACCAATCAGTAATTTCTTTTAATCTTCTTACTCTATGTTTCGGCTTTCCGCTTCTTGAAAGTTCATGATTTTCGCCTTTAAATAAACATATTCTAGATTCAATACCATAATATTTCAAAGCAGTAAACATTTGAAAAGCCTGACTCTGATAACATCTATAATCTTCTTCGCTATGTATAAATAATGTAGGAGTCTTTGCATTATTAGCATATTTTAATGGAGATTGTTCCCATAACTTATCAAAACCGCTGCATACATCTCCGCCTAACTCATCAGGATTAAAATAATAACCTATATCTGTAGTTCCGAAATCATCTATCCAATTTGATATAGAACGCTGAGAGGCTGCACATTTGAATCTGTCAGTATGCCCTATTATCCAATTAACCATAAATCCGCCGTAAGAACCGCCCATTACACCTACTCTGCTTTTATCTATATTAGTATATTTTTCAAGAACAATATCAGTAAACTTCATTATATCTTCATAATCAATAGTTCCGTATATTCCTCTTATATCAGCAAATGCATTTCCTTTTCCTTCGCTTCCTCTAGGATTGCAGAAAAATACAAAATACCCCATATTAGCCCAAACCTGCATTTCATTAAAAAATATTTCTCCGTAAGCAGTTTTCGGCCCTCCATGTATATCAAGTATTGCAGGATATTTTTTATTTTCATCATAATTTATTGGCTTTAATACCCAGCCGTCTATTTCAAAATTATTAGGAGTCTTGAATGAAACTTTCTCCGGTATTGATAAACTTTTTTCTTTTAATATATCTTCATTGAAATGAGTTAATTGCTTTTCTATTTCATTATTAATACAATATATTTCTTCTAGATTCAAATCCCTGAAAGCTATAAAATATATATTATCATCATTAGAAACATCAAAATAATTAACTGCACCTTGTTTATTAGTGATATTTTTTATATTTCCTTTTAAATCTAAGCATTTAATATGGGCATTTTCATTTTCTGTGCCTACGAAATATATTTGATTTTTATAAACTCTAATATCCTTGCCGCCTCCGAAAGAACAATCGGTTCCTATCATATTTCCAAGCCCATTATCATAATGATATACAAAATTAATATTATTATTCTCATCTATTAAATAGAAACTGCTGTTTTCATTGAGTCCGTATTTTTTCATATCTGTCATAACAGAAATGATTTTTTCTTTATTATCATCATCGATTACAAAATCAGCAAAGTATATTGAGTATTTATTAGAATCTATAATAATTTTTTCTTTTATATTATTAACATCTTCTATATCATACAAACGAAGCTCTGAAGTGGTAGGAGATTTATCTTTAAAAGAGTTTATAATACATAATACTTTGCCATCTTTATATTTAAAAGAATTAACATTACCGTATTCATCTGTAATAGCAGTCAACTTATTTTCTTTTTTATTATAATGATAGAGTCTGTCCCTTTTCTTATTTGTTATACCTACATTATTAATCCAAAAAGGAATTTCATCAAATACTTCATAATCAATTTCTTCTTTAGCCCATTCCAAATAATTATCTTCTTTTCTTTTTTTATCTCTGTTAATATCATAAACTGCTTTTATTAAAAAATTATTTTCATCTATAGAATATAAATCTATAACTTCAAGTTCAATATTAAATAAACTCTCTGCCTCTCCTCCGTTTATATTGATAGAATAAATTAAAGAATAATCAATAAACTCCTCATCTTTTTTGCTTTTCAATTCTTCATCTCTTAATGATGATTTAAATATTACAGTATCATTATCAAGCCAAGAAACAAGAGAAGCATCTTTTACAGAAGTGAGTTTATAAATTTTATTTTTTTCAATATTATAAATAAAAGCATCTGAAATATAATTATTATTCTCATAATCCTGATTGCTTTTAACAAACAATAAATTTTTATTATCCTTTGAAAGCTCTATATTTGATAAAAAATTGAATTTCAAAAAGTCTTTTATGTTTAAATTTTCCATATAAAATCCGTTATTAAAATTATTTATAAAAATATACTAATAAAAATTAACTTCAATACCTAATATATTTTTCATATAACTATTCCAAGAATTTTCTGTTAAAACATTATAAGTATGTATAAATTGATTAGTATATAATTTATCATCAACTTTTGAAAAAATAGGTAAATAACGTTCCAAATCTTTACGCATATTTCTTAATACAAAATTAGGAACAGTATTAGGCATAGAAACAATAACATAATAATGTATATTTAAACCTAACTTGTTTGATGAATATTCTCTTATAAATGTATCTCTTGCTTTTTGTATACAATCATAAGTATATGAATGTCCTTTATCTGGTTTTCTATATACAAATTTTGAAAAGAAATTTTCTTTTTCTTCTTCTTTTTGAAGTGATGAATATTCTTCATTATAATTTTTTACCTCAATAAAAACAATTATATTATTAACATATACAATAAAATCAACATTCTTCATAAAATGAGTATAATTAGAATTCTCATCATCTATTTTTCTTACAGTGATATTAGAATTATCATCATAAATCATTTTAAAATTACTTTTCTTTTCAAATACTTCCATAATCAATTTTTAAATGCTTTTTCTATAGATTGTAAATGCTGTTCTTCAAATTTATCTTCTATTGAATTATGCTGTATATTATTTAAATATTCATTACTTTCAATTAATACACCATTGTTTTTATCTTCATCAAAATAAAAAGAATGAAACTTTATTTTATCATTTTCTTTTCTTTGTAATTCAAAATCTTCTATGATAAAATTATTATGTGTGGCTAAAAATATTTGAACACCTAATCTTGATAAACTTAGTAATATTTCAACTAGAACTCTTGTGAGTTTAGGATTTAAATTTGATTCAGGTTCATCAAAAAGAAGTATAGTATCTTTATCTATTTCTCCATTTTTTATAAGAAGCCAAAGCAAAGCAAGTTTTTTATGCCCTTCTGCCACCATTGTAAACTGCACTTCCCCAAAATCTTTATACTTAATAAAAAATACTTCATCTTTTTGAATAACGATTCCGCCTATTGCATTTTCTATTTTTTTTGTAATATCTTCTAAACACGGATCTAATTCTCTTAATTGAGGTACAAAAGCTTTATTTAAAATATCATAATATACAGACTCAAAAGATACCTCTCTTTTATTATATAAAGAAATAAAACCTTTTGAATTAGTTAAAATATCTTTGCATGGTATGTATGTAATTTTTTTATATTTAAATGTATATTCATTATCATCAAATAAACTTTCATTATCTTTTATATTATTTTTATCATAAATATAGAAGATATTATTTGAAAAAATCATATTATCTTTTATTTTAGTATTGTTATTTAATAATTTTATAATTACATTATTAAATTCAATTTCCCAATCAGTAATAAAATTAAAATATTCATTAAACTTATTTACAATATCGATTTTTAATCCTTTCTTTTCTTCTTTATCCTCTAATAAATTGAATTGTTTAATATATTCATGTAGTTCTGCTTCTTTATCTTTAATATTGTCTTTTATTTTGTTATATTTTAATTTATTTAATAAATTAAAAGGGTGATTAAATGGATAATGTAGCTTATCAACAGACATTTTATATTTATTATTTCCTACTTTTTCATAGAAAGATTCATTTAAACAATAAATAGCTTTAAGTAAATGAGTTTTGCCTGTTCCATTCTCGCCAATAAATATGTTAACTCCTTTACTGAAATCTGTATAACAATCTTTAAATACTGTAAAATTCTTTATACGAACATTTTCTACATACATATTAAAATACTCCATTATCAATATCGGAGTTAACATTATTAAAATTATTTATTATGTTATACCTAAACAACTATATTTTGTCATAAATAATTTTTTTGAATTTTAAATATCTGCAGGGCTTTGCCCCACACCCCAGTTCTTTTGTTGGCACAAAGAACCAAAAAGCCTGCATTTTTAATCTAAATTTAGGTTATATCCTATATTTAATAAATATTTTTCAAATATAAAGTTCTAGTAATTGCGTTTTTATCTACTTTTTTGTTCGGAAAAAAGTAGATAATATATATAAAGTACATCAGTTGACAAAGTTAAAAATTTTTAGTATATCTAATCAAATTTGAATAATCATAAGCAATGTTAGCAGCAACACGGCAATTATTATAAACTAGCTCCTTATTAGCTTTAAGACTCTTATTTTCTGTTACGCTATGAAGCTTAGCTAATATATAAGGTGTAACATCTTTTCCTGATATGTTTTTATCCCTAGCCTCTTTTACTGTTTCATCTATTATTTTATTAATGTAATTCTTATCCATTTCATATTCTTCTGGTATAGGATTACAAACCAAAACTCCTCCGTTTAAACCTAATTTCCATTTTGTATTAAGTATATTAGCTATATCTTTTGTAGTATCTATTTTATAATCAACTTTGTATCCGCTTTCTCTTGTATAGAATGCAGGGAAATTTTCTGTTTTATAACCAAGAACAGGTATACCGAAAGTTTCAAGATATTCTATAGTAAGTCCTATATCAAGTATTGATTTTGCCCCTGCACATACAACGGCAACATTTGTTTTGCTTAATTCCTGCAAATCTGCTGATATATCAAAAGTTTCCTGAGCATATCTGTGAACTCCTCCGATTCCTCCTGTAGCAAATACTTTTATTCCTGCTAAAGAAGCACCTATCATAGTAGTTGTTACTGTAGTAGCTCCGTCTTTCTTTAAAGCAAGCATAACAGGCAAATCTCTTCTGCTTGATTTTGCTATATTTTTATTAGAGCCCATATATTCAAGTTCTTCTTTATTTAAGCCTACTTTTATTCTTCCTTTTATTATTGCAATTGTTGCTGGTACTGCATTATTTTCACGTATATTTTTTTCGGAGTTTAAAGCACTTTCAACATTTTCAGGATAAGGCATACCATGTGATATTATTGTGCTTTCTAATGCCACAACAGCTTTCTTCTCATGTAAAGCCTCTTTAACTTCTTCGCTTATATCTAAAAATTCTTCTAAATTATTCATATTTATTCTCCAATATTTAATTAATTTTTTATTTCAAAAATATCTTCTATTCTTTTTGTTAGTTTATCAAAATTAGTATTATCATTAACCGTTTCCTCACTCTCCAAAGCAAACATAGCCATAACAGCAGCAAACTTCACTTTATAATCCAAATCATAATCATGAAATATGGAATATACAATTCCAGCCATAAAAGCATCGCCGGCCCCTGTAGCATTTACAATATTCACCTTAGGAGCTTTAAGATAATATGCTTCATTAATATTATTATAAGTGCCATAACATATACCTAAAGCACCAAATGTTATATAAATTTCTTTGACGCCTTTTTCTAAAAATATTTTTACAGCCTCTTTTCCTTCTTCTATAGTATTTATATCTCTATCAAGAAGAAAAGATGCTTCATTAGAATTAAGCTTCAAAGCATAAATATGTTTTTCTAATCCTTTTATATGTTCTGATTTTTTTATTGAAACGGCATCGGTAAGAAGTTTTTTATTTGGAAAATTTTTTATAATGTATTCAAATATATCTCTATTCATAACGGCATCCATAGTTATGAACTCAGCATTTTCTATAATATCTCTTATACTATCTAAATACCCGATATTTATATTCTCATCTAATGTATCCATATCGGACATAGCTATTTCCATATCTCTGTCATTATTCATAATAGCTATATATGAAGTGCTGCTTCCATTCCTTACTATATAAGAAACATCAACACCTAATGATTTTATATTATTAAAAAGTATATCGCCGAAAATATCATTTCCTATAGAAGTAATAAATTTTATATTTTTTAATCCTATATTCGATAAGTTATTAATGATATTTCTTTCTACTCCGCCTGTACAGACTTTTATTTTTCCCGGATTGGATTCTTTTAAAAGTATTCTGCTTTTTGAAAATCCTTGTATATCTATATTTGAGCCGCCGATAGATACTATATAATTTTTCATTTAATGCCTTTTATATAATAATTATAATAACTATAAACAAAAAAACTAAAAAAAAATTAAAAAATTAATTCATTTCGACTCTGTCTAAAATACTTCTTGCTAAAGATCTGGAATCTGCATTTTCTATATCGCTTGCTAAAGATATTCCATAAGTGATGCGTGTTACTATGCCTTTAAAATTATTTTCTTTTAATGTTTTATAAATATATGATGCGGTTGTATCAGCTTCTAAAGATGCACTGAATGCTATCATTATTTCTTCTATATTATTTTTATTAACTCTTTCTATGAGTTCTCTTATTCTTATATCGCTTATACCAATGCCTTTAAGAGGAGATATAAGCCCTCCTAATATATGATAAACTCCATTATATTCTTCTGTTTTTTCTATGGCAAGCATATCCGGATAAGATTCTACAATACATATTTTATTATGCTCTCTCTTATCATTACTGCATATATCGCAAATATCATTATCACTCAAACTATAGCATATATTGCATAACTTAATATTTTCATGCAAAGAAGATAAAACCTCTGAAAATTCTTTTAAATATTCATCATCACAGTCAAATAAATACAAGGCAAGCCTCATAGCTGTCCTTGTACCTATTCCCGGAAGTCTTGATATAATCTGAGTAAGCTTATCTAAAGATTGTATATTATTCAAAATGATTATTCCTTATTATCATCATCATTTTTATTATTCATATTGTTCATAATATCATTCATTTTTGATATCATGTCTGGAGTTATAGAATCTAAAGAAATATTTATTTTACCATCTTTATACTCTACAGAAGTCATTTTGCTTATATCATTAAACATCTGATTCATATCTTTAAAGTTCATATTAAATAAATTAGGCTGCTGTTTAGCTTGTTCTTTGTCATTATCAGAATCTTCTTCCTCTAATTTTTTTCTTAATTCATTTACCTTTGAAACAGCTTCATTAATACTTGAGCTTATCATTTCCTCTAATAATTCTTTCTGATCCTTTGCTAAAAGGCTTTCATCTATATTAAAACTAGTTATATTATATGATTTGTTCATAGTTAAAGACACTAGGTTACCTGCTGAACTATATTTTATACTATTTTCACTCATAATTTTATACTCCTTTTTATTAATATGATATAATATATATTCTTTTTAATAATTTATCAATAAGAATAAAACAGTATAAATTTGACTTTTTTATTCTAAGAATATAACATATACTGTACTAGGCTAATTAAAATTTAAATAAAACTATAGATAACAATGTTTATAAGAAAAATTGTATTTTTAATATTGATATTTCCATCTATATTGCTGTCTCAGCAATCAAAAAAAGAAATAGGCGAAACTTACGAAAAAGAAAATATAGCTGTCTTTGAAATACAGGGTACCTCCTCCGGATACGGAGAAGATTTAGGTGGTAAAATGACAGCATTAATAGAAAATTCATTAACAAGAATGAATAGATTTAATATAGTAGATAGGAAAAATTTAGATAAATATTTAAAAGAAATGGAGCTTCAATTAACAGGCATTACAGAAAAACAAGTAATTGAAGTTGGTAAGATATACGGATATTCAAAAGCAGTAACAGGAAAAATAGTATCCGCCAATGTTACAGTAGAACATAATGATGACGGCAGTTTCAGCATGTATTCTACAGTTGAAATGGTGCTCCAGATAGTTGATGTTGAAACTACTAAAATACTTTACTCTTCAAAATTGCAAGGTTCTGATTATTACAGCACAAGCAGTTATCCTTCCTACTCTTTAAGAGAAAATCTTATTGATAATGCATGCAATAATTTAGCTTATAAAGTTGAAAACAAAATGAGAAGCATATTCAAAATAACATTAACAATAGCAAATGTAGACGGCGGAAATGTTATACTGCTTGCAGGTAAAAATCATGGAGTTAGCTCAAAAACTAGATTTAAAGTTTATTCAAAAAAAGAAGATATAATACTTCCTTCAGGAAATGTAATAAGCGGAGGATATAATTATAAAGGTACTTTAAGAGTAAAAGAACTTAATAATGAATATTTAATAGCAAAAATATCAAGAGGAAATAATATACAGGTAGGAGATATTGCAAGAGAAACCATTATAGGAGATTTTGGATTAGGAATATTCTTAAATTATGCCTCATATAATATACAGGCTACAGAAAAAATATATCAAAGCAGTTTCAGACCAAATGATGGAAAGCTAAAAATATCGTTAAATAAAAATGAATATGCTTTAGGACTGCATGTAAAAATGGGATATAACGGCATATTATTTTCTCCAAATTTGAGTGTAGGAATATTATTCGGAGACTTTTTAAAATCAAGCTATGCTGTAGATACTAGATTTAATTTCGATATTAATATAAATTTATATCAGGAAGTTTTAAAATTCGTAATTTCTCCATATATAGGTATGGGAATATCTTTCACAACCATAGGAGAAGTAACTGGAGGGAATTACTATACCGATAATTACAGCTATTTAAAAAACGGAGCTAAAATAGATTCAAGAGATATTATGTTCGGTATAGGAGCAATAGCTTCTTTACAATATAATGTTACAGATACTATAGGATTAAATTTAGGAGTTGGATATAGATTTTACACTAATCCTATTAATTTAGGAGTTTTCAGTGATGGTCATGAGGTTTCTTTACCAGAAAATATTAAAACTGTTAATCTTACAGGATTAGAATTTACATTTGGAGCGTTTTTTATACTATAATGAATACAAAAATTATATTAATACTATTTATCATATCAAACACATTCTTTGGCGCCTTTTATTTTTCGGATATAGCTAAGGAATACGGAACTAATGAAAATAACAATGCCGTAAAAAAAACTATAACTGAAACAAATGAACAATTAAAAACTGAATATAATATTGATACTAACAGTGCGGGATCATTCTTTAGTATGGAAGGTACAAATATTATAAATCAAAGCGGGGTTATAAGTTCACCTGTTATATTAGGAGATACTTATAAAAGCAATCCTTTTAGATATACAGAAGTAACATTTATTTTAACCGCATTTTTTTCATATACTTTTTCTTTTTATATAACATATGGTTTATCATCTTTAGAAAATTCAAATATTATTGCTTCAACTACAGGAAGAAAAAGATATAAAGATTTATGGATATCAACCTTGCTATTTCAAATAACAGCCGGATTATTCTGCGGAGCTGCTGTAGCTTATGACAGCTATCAAAGAGTTTATGGTAAGAACAAAAATGACGGATTCAGCTTTAGTTTTGTGCCATTTTATGAGCCTGTAAATCAAGATGCCGGATTTGTATTTTCTTTGAATCACCCTCTTTAAAATACAAAATTAATTTAATTATTATATTATTAAATATTTCCATATACTAGAAATCAATACTGAGAATTTTAAAATAAATTAAATTGATATTATTAAAACAATTATATAACTGAAATAAAAACTAATTTATATAAACTTAACCTCTTGAAATAATTATTTTTTTCTTTTTCAATTTCGGAAGTAAATTTTTATTTATAAGAAGTAAATATGTTATGAAACATAAAGCTATCATTGATGCCAATATAATGGCTCCTTTGATATTAATATAATTATCACTTTCTTTTATATCTGATGATGATGATGATGATGATGATAGAACCTCGGTATTTTTTGTTTCCTCATCTTCATTTTTAATAATCTTTATAATTTTCTCATTTTTAGTATTATCTAAATAACCAAATGTCTTGGCATAAGAGAGTATATATTCTTTATCACTTTTTAATCTTTCTATATTATTTGATATCTGAATTTTCCTTCTATTTAATTCTTCAACTCTCTTTTTTTTATTTTCTATAAGAATTTTTTTAGAATCTAATGTAAGAAATCCTTTAGAACTAAATACGAATACATATACCATAAAAGCTATTCCAACTAATATGATTCCATAGAATATTTTAGAGCCGATTCTAACATTAAAATACATAAATTATTAACCTTATTAAATATACAACTTATTATCGGAAGTAATTTATTAAAGTTAATACTATTACATATAAATATTAGAACTATATATTTTTATATAGTA
>CASGDY010000067.1 GCA_949300355.1 uncultured Brachyspira sp. | reverse complement strand
ATATATTTTTTATATATAAAAATTATATATATACAGGACTGTAATATGTTTCAATTTCATTTAACAAGTAAGGCAAAAAAGGTAATAGAATTATATGCTCAGGAAGAGGCTAAAAGATTAAATCATGATATGGTTACTCCTGAACATATTCTTTTAGGGCTTCTTCATGAATCAGAAGCTTTGGCTACACGTGTTTTATTGAGATTGAAAATTGATTTGGACAGACTTAAATTAGAATTAGAATCAGCTATGGTAAAATCTTCAACTACAAAAGTATTTGGAACTTTACCTACTGCTCCAAGAGTACAGAAACTTATAAGCAGATCCGCTGAAGAGGCTAGAGCTTTAAGCCATAATTATATAGGTACAGAACATTTGCTTCTTGGACTTTTAAGAGAGGAAAGCGGTACAGCTTATAATGTACTTACAAGTATGGGGCTTGAGCTTACTATATTAAGACAAGAAATATTAAAAATGCTTGGTGTTGCAGGAAGTAATATTTCTTCTATGGAGCAGACTACTCAGGAAGATAATGTTAAAAAAGTTAAAACCCCTACTTTAGATCAATTTGCCAGAGATTTAACTAAAATGGCTAGAGATAAGGCTTTAGACAGAGTTATAGGCAGAGAAAATGAAGTTATGAGAGTAGTTCAGATTCTATCAAGAAGAAAGAAAAATAATCCTATACTTCTTGGAGAACCTGGAGTAGGTAAAACAGCTATAGTTGAAGGACTTGCTGAAAAGATAGTAGCTGCTGATGTGCCTGATATACTTCTTAAAAAACGTGTATTAACTTTAGATTTATCTTCTGTTGTTGCTGGTACAAAATATAGAGGTGAATTTGAAGAGAGAATAAAAAATATAGTTTTGGAAATAAAAAAGGCTAGTAATATTATTATATTCATAGATGAGCTTCATACATTAATAGGAGCAGGCGGGGCTGAAGGTGCTTTAGATGCTGCTAATATGTTAAAGCCGGCACTTTCAAGAGGCGAGATTCAATGTATTGGTGCTACTACTATAAATGAGTATAAAAAGTACATAGAAAAAGACGGTGCTTTGGTTAGAAGATTCCAGCCTATCAATGTGGAAGAGCCTAGCATAGAAGATACTATAGAAATATTGAATGGTATAAAAGGTAAATACGAAGAACATCATAAAGTAAAATATACAGATGAAGCTATAAATGCTGCTGCTGTGTTGAGTAAAAGATATATCTTTGAAAGACATTTACCTGATAAAGCTATAGATTTGATAGATGAGGCAGGTTCAAGAGCAAGACTTCTTAATATGACAAGACCTCAGGAGTTTAAAGATTTAGAGAAGAAAATAGAAGAACTTAATCAGCAGAAGAAAAATGCCGTTGATAATCAGAATTTTGAAGATGCTGCTAAAATAAGAGATGAAATTAGTTCTATACAGGAAGAGCTTGCTAAGAAAGAAGAAAAATGGCGTGAAGAAAGAGAAAAGATAGAAACATTTATTGAAGAAGATGATATAAGACATGTTATATCTGAAATAACTAATATACCTATAAAAAGATTATTAAATTCAGAAAGCAAAAGACTAATAGGTATGGAAGAAGAACTACATCAGAAAGTTGTAGGACAGAAAGAGGCTATAGCTTCTATATCTAAAGCAATTAGAAGAAGCAGAGCAGGACTTAAAACATCAAAAAGACCTCTTGGAAGTTTTATCTTCTTAGGACCTACAGGAGTTGGTAAAACAGCTTTAGCTAAAGTGCTTTCAGAGTTTATGTTTGGGGATAGCGATGCTCTTATCAGAATAGATATGAGTGAGTTTATGGAAAAGTTTGCTGTAAGCAGACTTATAGGAGCTCCTCCTGGATATGTTGGTTATGAAGAGGGAGGCGGACTTACTGAAAAGGTAAGAAGAAAGCCTTATTCTCTTATACTTTTCGATGAAATAGAAAAGGCTCACCCTGATGTTACTAATATACTTTTACAGGTGCTTGAAGAAGGTCAGCTTACTGATAATTTTGGAAGAAAAGTTGATTTTTCAAATACTATTATAATTATAACAAGTAACTTAGGTGCAAGAGATATTATTAAAGGAAGTTCTTTAGGATTTAATGCTGTTGGAAGCGAAAAAGATGCTAATGATATTAAAAATTTTGCTTTGGAAGAATTAAAACAGAATTTCAATCCTGAATTTTTAAATAGAATTGATGATATTATAGTGTTCCATACTCTTAGCAAAGAGGATTTGAAAGATATAATCAATATAATGCTTAAAGAGCTTAATGAGGCTATTAAAGAGAGAAATATAGTTATCAATTTAAGCGAAGAAGCTAAGAATTATATCATAGATAAGGGATTTGATAAGAAGTATGGTGCTAGAAGTTTAAGAAGGGCTATACAGAAAGAGATAGAAGATTATGTGAGTACCGAAATATTGTTTGGTAATATTGAAGATGGTGATACTATTAACGTTGATGCTAATGATGGCTCTTTGATATTTTCTTATGATAAGTCAGTTAAGACTGAAAATAAGGAATTATCTAAAAGTTAGTTAACATACTCCTATAAATATTTGTGATGCTTCCAAAATTATTTTTATGATTTTGGGGCGTCTTTTTATTTTTAGTTTTTGTACAATTAAAAATTAATCATTTGTGAATACTTTCTTTATTCTATAATTCGTGAAATCTTTTTCTATATTATAATCAATAGTAATTATATATGGTCTAGTATTAGTGTATATGTAACTTATATCTATAATAATATCATTTATTTCATATCCTTTTATAATGCTTTCTCTCCATTCCATTTCAGTATTTCTCATTTCACCTATATTTAATTTTTTATTTATTGGTATAAGATTATCTATATTAGGAAAGCCTCCGAATTGCCTTCCTATTATATGTCCTCCTTGATCTTTATCTTTTATGCCGTAAAGCTCTACAACTTTTCTTTGAGCATAATTATTTCTTTTAGCATTTGAAAGTATGAGATTATCTTTTCTTATGACTTTGTATATCCTTGATTGTTTGTCAGTGCTGTATAGTGTACCATCTATATTATATTGTATATTAGATTTTAGATATTCTATTCTGTTTATTTTTACAAAGTGTGATTTATCATCATAGCCTTGAATATTATATGAACTATTAGTTTGACAAGATATTATAAATATTATAGAAAGTATTGTTAAAATATATGTTTTAATATTCATAATTCTATTATATTTTTTATTTGTTTACTTACAACCTTTTAAAAGATGTATTTTTAAATTTTTATTATGAAAATACATCTTATAATTGGTATTTATTCTATGTAGGTATGATTTTTTATATTAATAATATGTGTTTTTATTTTAAAATACATATTTATATTAATATCGTAATTACTGAAAAATATTAAGCATTTTTTTGATTAGTATTGATGATTTATAATGGTTAAATAAAAAAGCTATGTATGAATAATATATCCATACATAGCTAAGTATTTTTAATAACTGTTATTTTTAGTTATTTGTTTGAGCAGTGTTTGCATTTTCTCCAGCATTATTTTGATTATTATTTTGCTGTTGATTTCTTAATATCATAGCTTCATCATAAGTTATATATTCCATATTAGGATCATAAGTGCCAGCTCTTTGTTCACCATTCATACTAGGTATAGTTAATACCTGACCTGGTAATATTAAGTCTGGGTTATTAGGGTCTCTTAATACGTTTCTATTAGCTTGATATAATCTATACCATTGTATAGGGTCATTATATATGAATGAATAACCAGCTATTCTCCATAAAGCATCAGTTAAAGGAGTTCTTTGTACTACAGTGTAATACATAGGAAGAACAGTAACTTTGCCTTCAGTATTAACTGTCTGACCAGTAGTAGCGTCTATTATTTGACCAGTTTCATTGTTATTGTTGTCTGTATCAACTAAATCTCCGTCTCCAGGTCTCTTAGGTCCCATTTCATATATAGCATTCATAGTTCTATTAGCTTCTTCTAGTTTTTCTTTAGCTAAAGCATTATCATTATTAGCTAAAGCATCTTCAGCATCTTTTAACATTTGAGAAAGATTTTGATCCTCTTCACTGTCTGGGATTATATAACCTTCATCAACTAATTGCTGATATCTAGCTTTAAGATCATCTAATTGTTTTTGATTTTCCTCTCTTGCTATAGTATTATCACGATTATTAACTAATTCATCCATAGCTTGTGAAGCCTCTAATGCTTTTTGGCTAGCAGCTGCAGGATCAGTTTCTACAACATTATTAGCATCAGCTAAAAGAGTAGATATATTCTGATCAGCTTCATCGCCTCTTGTTATAGTGTTGTCATTAACAAGGCTGTCATATTTTTGCTGAGCATTAGCAATATCTTGTTTAGCTTTAGCGATAGCATCAGATTGTTCTTTAGCAAGGGCTTCCTGTTCAGCTTTTTTTCTAGCCTCTTCTTCAGCTTTTTTCTTAGCTTCTGCCTCAGCTTTTGCTTTAGCCTCTGCTTCAGCTTTTCTCTTAGCTTCAGCTTCTGCTTTTGCCTTAGCCTCTGCAGCAGCTTTAGCTTTTGCTTCAGCAGCAGCTTTCGCTTTAGCCTCTGCTTCAGCTTTTGCCTTAGCAGCAGCGGCAGCTTTCTCAGCAGCAGCTTTTGCATCTGCTTCAGCTTTAGTTATACCAGCAAGAGCAGCAGCAACATTCTGCTGAACGCTTGCAAAATTATCAGCTTTTAAAGCCTCATCTGCTTTAGTTAAAGCACCTGAAACTGTTTTATCATTATTGTCGCCTGCTTTTATACTTTTACCTAAAGCAGCATTGTATTTGCCTCTAGCATCAGCTATTGCTTTAGAAGCAGTATCTCTTTCTCTTCCTAAATAACCTTCTTTAACTGAATTAGCAGAAGATAATGCATTATTATAATATTCTAAAACAGTATTGAAAGTGTTAGAAGCAGTATTAAACTCTTCATCACTTTGTGCTATTGTATCAGGGCCAGGTATGCTTCCTATATTAGCATTACCTTCTTCAAAATATTTAACAGCTTCTTCATACTGAGTTTTGAATTGATTGTCAGTAGCAGCACCCATTTGATTTATTTCAGTTATTGCATTATTAGCATCATTTTTAGTTTTATTGATTCTAGCATTCATAAGTCTATAGAACAATGCCATTTGAGCTTTATCTATACTTAAAGAAGCCTCTTGAGACTTATCATAAGACTGCTGATATTGACCTTGATTTTGAAGATCATCAGCTTCTTGAGTTATTCTAGCAGCATCTTCATAAGTTTGTGCCGGTAAAATAGACCAGGTAAAAGATAATAAAGCTATAGCAGCCATTATTTTTTTTATTTTCATCATTTACTCCTTATAAATATTAGTTCTGTTCCTGTTCAAAGGCTTCTATTTCCTGCATCATCTTTTCTAATTGAGCTAAACGTTCTTTAACTAATTTCAAAGCCTCATCACTTTTATCAAATTGTTCTTTAGTTTTATTGTATAAATCTGTATAAGCTACTTTGGCTTGATAAAGTTTATCTACCATCACTCTGTAATCTTTAGTTTCAGCTGTATACATTGCATTAGCTTCTTGATATACAGTATCAGCTTTAGTAAATTCGTCAGCATACATTACACCAGCTTTAATATCAATAGCATTAGTTGCACTTTCATCAGTCTGTTTTTTAAGTATTTCAGAATATGGCGGCAAACCTTTGTCTAAAACCAAGTTATAATTAGTTTCAGCAGTTAATAATAATTCTTTAGCTTTTTCAGCTTCATCTTTGTTTTCTTCTTTCATTATGATATCAGCTTCAGCATAGCCTTTTTCTGCTATATCAAAATCTTCCTGAGCAAATGTTTGTATCTCCGGATATTTGTTTACTACAGTATCTCTTAGAGCGGTTACCCTTTCGTATTCCTTTGTAGGCAAGCCGCCGCATGAAATAAGCATAAAAGCTATTAAGGCGATAAAACCTATTTGCAACTTCAGTTTCATAATCAGATTAATCCTCCAGTATTTATAAAATATATTTTATGGCTTTCAATTAAGTAAAACCATAATTATTAAAATAAGAAAAAAATATAATTACATTTTATGTTAAAAAAATGAAATTATGTTAACTATGTTATTATTAACGGTATAAAAGTCAAGGGCTTTTATAGTTTTTTACTTTATTTATGTATGAGATTATTTATTTTTTATAAAAAAAGAGACTTTTTTAAATAAAAAGTCTCTTTTTTGTAAAATATTTGTTATATTTATTACCTAAATTTTATTTATTAGACAAGTATTTATCTATTCCAGCAGCAGCTCTTTTACCATCTCCAATAGCTAAAATAACAGTAGCAGCACCTCTGGCAGCATCACCGCCGGCAAATACTCCTTCCATAGAAGTAGCTCCTGTTTCCTCATCTATAACATAAGTTCCTTTTTTAGTAGTTTGTAATTCAGGAACTTTTCTAGCTATAAGCGGGTTAGGAGTAGTACCTATTGCCACAATAACTGCATCAACTTCTATATCTTCTGTTTGTCCTGCAACTGGTACAGGTTTTCTTCTTCCGTCAGCATCGGCTTCTCCAAGCTCCATAACTTGAGTTCTAACGCCTATAACATTATCATTTTCATCGCCTAATATTTCTAAAGGAGCTCTTAAGAATCTAAAATCAACGCCTTCTTCCATAGCATGGTGAATTTCTTCTAATCTTGCAGGAAGTTCTTTTTCAGTTCTTCTGTATATGATGTATACTTTTTCAGCACCTAATCTTACAGCAGTTCTGCAAGCATCCATAGCAACATTACCGCCGCCTAATACAGCTACTTTTTTATGTTTTATAATAGGAGTATCCACTTCAGGGAATTTGTAAGCTCCCATTAAGTTAACTCTTGTTAAATATTCATTAGCAGAGTAAACACCGCATAAATGTTCACCAGGTACATTTAAAAATGCAGGAAGTCCGGCACCTGTTCCTAAAAATATAGCATCATATTCCTTTCTTAATTCATTGAAATCTAAAGATATACCTGCAACTTCATTGATTCTGAAGTTTACACCATCTTTTTTAAGGTTTTCTACCTCATGTGCTACTAATTCTTTAGGTAAGCGGAATTCAGGAATACCGTACATCAATACACCGCCTATTGTGTGTAAAGCTTCTAATACAGTAACATCATATCCTAATTTTATTAAGTCTCCTGCACAGGCTAAACCTGCAGGACCTGCCCCAATTATACATACCTTTTTACCGTTTTTTTCTACCTGTAAATTTTCATGTTTTGCATGTTTTCTTTCATAATCAGCAACGAACATTTCTAATTTACCAATAGCAACAGGTTCAAATTTTTTACCTACTACACATCTTTGTTCGCATTGCTCTTCCTGAGGACATACTCTTCCGCATGCTGCAGGCAAAGCATTAGTTTCTTTAATCTTTTTAGCTGCTTCTAGAAATTTCTTCTCTGCTATAAGTCCTATAAACTCAGGAATCTTTACTTTAGCAGGACAGCCTTCCATACAATGCGGAACTTTACAATCTAAACATCTTAAAGATTCCTGATATGCTTGCTCTTCAGTATAACCTAGAGGAACTTCTTTAAAATCTTTTCTTCTTTCCTTGGGGCTTCTAGCAGGCATTTCTTGTCTAGGTATTTCGCCTAATTTTGATCTTGGCGGCATATATATCTCTCCTATTTTATATTTTAGGTATTTTTTGCTTTTATTTTCTTTAGCAAAGATTATACTATAATTTTAAATATAATCAATGCTAATATTATTTTTTATTTTGAAGTTTTTTATTATTAGATTATATACTGAATTTAAATAAATATTATTGTTTTTATTTTATAATTTAAATTTTATTTTATCAAATAAAATAACCAGTCATTTACTTTAATATGAATAAATGACTGGTTATATATTATAATAATTTTTATAATATAGATATTATTTTATACTGTTTATAGCATCATCTATCATTTTTGCACATTTTTCTATTTTTGCTTTATCAGCATCTATTATATTGCTTAATGGTTTTCTTACTCCGCCCAATTCTAAGCCTTTTAATTTAAGAATTGCTTTCATTACAGCATATAAATTACCATGACATTCACACATAGCATATATAATTCTGTCTATTTTGTACTGTATATCTCTTGCTTTTTCAAACTGGCATTTGTTAACAGCATCATTAGCAGCTAGGAATAATTCAGGCATTACAGCATAAGTACCTCCGATTCCGGCATCAGCACCTATTAATCTTCCAGCTACAAATTGTTCATCTGGTCCGTTAAATATAATGCTGTCATCACCGCCAACATCTTTAAACATTTGAATATCTTGTACAGGCATAGATGAGTTTTTTACACCTATAACTCTTGGATTTTCTCTCATTTTTTTGTAAAGATTAACATTCAAAGCAACACCTGCAAGCTGAGGTATATTATAGATAATAAAGTCTGTATTAGGAGCAGCAGCACTTATATCATTCCAATAATCTGCTATAGCATAATCAGGAAGGTGGAAATATATTGGAGGTATAGAAGCTATAGCATCTACTCCTAATTTTTCAGCATGAGCAGCTAATTCAGCACTGTCAGCAGTGTTATTGCAGCCTACATGTGCTATGATGGTGATTTTGCCTTTTGCTACTTCCATAACATTTTCTAATACTAATTTTCTTTCTTCTTTACTATGGTAAATACATTCGCCTGAAGAACCGCCTACATATAAGCCGTTTACACCTTTATCTATTAAATGCTGTGTAAACTTTTTAACTCTTTCAGGGCTGATTTCTCCTTTTTCATCATAGCAAGCATAAAATGCAGGAATAATTCCTTTGTACTTATCTAGGTTTCTCATGTTTTCTCTCCTATAGTTTATTTTTTTATTAAAATTTTATCTGACTTCTGTTTATCAAAAATATATTAAATAATTTTAATTTAACCTTATATTAACTTTTGCATCCGTGTGCATTGCTTATATTATACATCATTAATAGTTTTTTTGTAAACTAATTTCATAAAAAAAATACTAATATGCTATAAAATTAGTATATTTTTTATAAAAACTATGAATTATTTTATAAATTTGATTTTTATATAATTTTTTTTGTTTGTGAATTCAGGTAAATAGCTAGAACTAAAGTTATCATTTGCTAGTTTATTGTTTTAAAAAGTTGATAACATAATTAATATATGCTTTTTGACTACTATAAAAGCAAATATAATAAGCTATACGAAGCATTTCTTACAGGACTCATAGGTATGCGATTTAATTTATTAAGTAGAACTGTACCATTTACAGGTGGGCGAGCATAGTAATAATAAAATAATTTTTTATTAAATCATTGACTAAAATGCTTTTTTAATATATAATTATTTAATCATAATTCTAAACTAAATTATATTATTTTTCTTGGAGGAAAAAATGGCAAGAGTATGTGAAATATGCGGTAAAGGCAAACAAAATGGCCACAGTGTAAGCCATTCTAATATAAAGACTAAACGTTCTTTCAATGCTAATTTACAAAATGTAAAAATAGAAGTAAATGGTTCTGTAAAAAAAGCATTAGTTTGCACTAAATGTATTAAAGGTAATAAAATATCTAAAGCTAAATAATATTATTACTTATTTAAAATTCTAAATACAATGAATGTAGATATAGGAAAATTTGCTGGTTTTTGCGATGGCGTGAAGTATGCTGTAGAAAATACTTTTTCTCAAGCTTCTAAAAAAGATAATGAAATATATATAGATGGACATTTGATACATAATCCTCAAACTCTTGATATGTTGGAAAATGTAGGTGTTAAAACTTATGAAGATGATGAGGATATGTCTATCTTAGATGGAAAAACAGTTATTGTAAGAGCTCATGGAATATCTCCTAAAAGAAGGGAAGCCCTTTCTAGTCATGCAAAAAAAATAGTAAATCTTACCTGTAAATATGTTGCTAAAATTCAAGGTCTTGTAAAAAAATATAGTTCTTTAGGATACAGAGTTATAGTAATAGGGAATCCCGTTCACCCTGAAATCGTCGGCGTATGCGGATATGCTGATGATGTTTATGTAGTATATAAAGACGAAGATTTAAATAAACTTCCTGATGATTCTAAAAAATCTCTAATAGTGGCTCAAACTACTTTGCAGAAATCTACTTTTGATAAATATGTAAATCAAATACAAGATAAATATAAAGATACAGAAATAATTATTAAAAATACTATATGTGCCGCTACTGAACAAAGACAAAATGAGGTATTAGAAATAGCAAAAAGAAATGATGTTGTGCTTGTAATAGGCGGTTCTGAAAGTTCAAACACCAGAAATTTATATAATATAGCAGCGGCTATTAAGCCGGCTTTTTATGTGGAATATAAAGAAGATTTGGATAATATAGATTTATCCAACTATAAAAATATAGGTATTATGGCAGGAGCATCTACTCCAGATTGGCTTATAGAAGATATAGCTCAAACTATAAAGGATAAATATGCTAGTAATTTTGTAAGATTTATGTCTAGAATATTTGACTTTCTAAATTATGGTTATATATTCTTTTCTGTAGGTGCTTTTTTAATGTCTTATGCTATATATGATATATTATCACAGCCTTTTCAGTATCAAATAGGTATTATAATCTCTTTATATTATTTATATATGAGTTTAGAAAATGCTTACAGTAATTATACAATAAGGATAAGCGATAAAAGAAGATATTTATTTTATCAGGAGTATAAAACATTTCTTAGATTTTTAATATTGATAAGTGCCGTACTTATGTTTTATTTTGCCTACAAAATTAATGTAGGTATATTAATGCTGTCAATTCTTTCAAGTTTGCTTGGAATGGGTTATAATATTAGCTTTGAAAATAAATCGAGATTTGAAAGTTCTTTTTTCTTTAGATTATTTAAAAAACTTATACCGTTTAAAGCCATAGTAATATCTGTTGCGGTTACTGTATTATTAAACGGTTCTATATTCATTATGCATAGAAATGTATTGAAAGAAAAACCGTTTTTATATTGCTTTTCCACTTGTATGGTATTTTTATTCATGTTTATAAGGCAGGCTTTAATTGAGATTAAATTCTCTCAAAGCGATAAAATTGCCGGTGCTGTAACTTTGACTACTTATATAGATTCTAATAAATTAGCATCCATAACTGGTATAATACCGATTATTTTGGCTTTATTTATGTTAGTAGGTATTATTATTGGTAAGTATCCATTAGAGATTAATAAATTGAAATATTTCGTCCCTATTATATACAGCAGTATAATTTCATTTGTTGTGATGAAAAAGAAAATAATAACAAGCAGACATTTATTTTCTATATTGATAGATTCTCCGCTTTATATATTATTTTTAGCGGCATTAATTAATATTTAATTTATAGAGTCCAAAGATAACAAAAACAGAAAAATTAATAATTTATATATACTTATCAATTAATACCGCTGATAATTTTTAATTTTTTTTCATAAAAAGTGAAGAGGATGAAGCTGCTAAATGATTTCTTCTTAAATCTATAAGTTCAAATATTGTAGCAGATGATAGGCTTTCTCTCAAAGCTTTAGGGGATTTCAAAAGCTGAATAATCTCTTCATTAACCATCCATTCTTCATCATAAACATTGCTCATAGAATCTCTAGGAGCATAAATCATATTACTTCTAGCTAATACTATAAATCTGTTATTTTCATCATAGTATCCCAACTCACCTATAAAATAGGCATGAGGCATAGCTAAATTAACATATCTATCACCATAAATATAATTAACTTCTATTTCTTTATGAATTTCTCCATTAGTAATATCATATCCGAATACATGGAATATTCTTACTGATATTCTTTTTCCTTTTAAAGAATGATAATTTATATCTTCATCAGATATGTCCCAATAGAAAAAACACCATTCAGGATCACGCATCATAAGTACTAATTTTGTTTCTTTATATCTGTCAGGCAACTCTCTTACTATATCAACTTCATCAGGTATATATTCATCTTTTTTGGCTTCTTCTTTTACTTCTTTTATCTCTTTTTCTATTTCTTCATCAGATTTTTTCTTTGGTTGTAGTTTTTTTGCAGTAGTTTTTTTAGCAGCAGCCGATTTTACAGCAGCTTTTTTTGAAGTACCGTCTGTCTTTTTTACAGCGACTTTTTTTGAAGTTGCTGCTTTTTTTACAGCAGTTTTTTTAGCGGTATCTTCAACCGCTTTTTCTGTTTTTTTAGTAGCCATAAAATATCTCCATAAATTTATATTTTTCACAAATATTATAGAACAAATACTTTTATTGTCAACAATTAAATTTAGTTTTTTATGTTTAAGAGCCACAGATATTGCACACTTTTAGTTTAAAAAAAGTAGGTATCCCTTATAATTTAAATTGTTAGAAATAAACAAAAAGGAATACCTATG
>CASGDY010000066.1 GCA_949300355.1 uncultured Brachyspira sp. | reverse complement strand
GAATCCTAATTTTTTATAGAATTCACATGCATAATGACTAGATTTTACAGTGTATTTATCTGAATTTAAAATGTTTTTTGATTCTTCAAATAAACTGCTGGCTATACCCAATTTGAAATATTTGTCGTCTACGAAAAAAAGAGAAATATGATAAAAATCAGTTATTTCAAGCATTCCAACTATTATATCATTTTCATTTTTAGCGATAAGCATTAAAGAGCCTTGCATAAAAAATCTAAGCTTCATATTATTAGCAGATATAAAAGTTAATACATTATTAATACCTTCATCGGTATCTAGATTTGAATTGTATTTTAAATATATGTTTTTGGCGAGAATAGAGATATCTTCAATATTTTCAATTCCCGCCTTTTCAATTTTAAACATTGTATTTATTATTGAAATGCTTTTATTAATCTTTGGAAAGGTAAATGATTAGTGTCTTTAACAAATGAGCCATTTTTATAATATCTTAAATAAGGTATTAAATCATTACCCCATATTGTTTCTTTGAAATTCATGAAAGGTTCATATAAAGGACTTTCATTATACATACAAATAAAAATAGTTATATCAATATCAGCATTATCTTTATTGGCATTTAATTCTCTTTGCAAGCCTTTCCAGTCACCGCACCAATCCTGAGTGAATATAGCCAAAACATTTTCTGAAGATTTTTTTATATCATCGCTTACTTCTTCAGTATCCATTATATGCTTCATTTCTTTATCATCAATGGTTTTAAAAGTTAACATTACTTCCTCCTTTAAATTCTATATATTAATGCAATAATAATACAGTAAAATATATTTTTAATCAAGGAAATATTTATGATTACGATATTTTACAAAATAGGGAGTGTTTTATGAAAAAAATTATTATTGCAATTGTTATTTTTAATATAATTAATTCTTTTTTATTTGCTAGAGATTTTCTTGATGATCAAAAAAGATATAATAGAGTAAGAACAGCCATAAAAGAAAAAGATAATATTGTAAAAAATACATTAAAAAATAATAATATCAAATTAGAAGAATTAAATATTTTAATAACAGTATATAAAGAGGAAGATATACTTGAAATATACGCTAAAAATAAATCAGAAAGTATATATAAAAAAATAGCTTCGTATAATATAGCAGCAAAATCTGGGATATTAGGACCTAAAAGAATGGAAGGAGATTTGCAGGTTCCTGAAGGTTTTTATTATATAGACAGATTCAATCCGGCAAGCAGTTATTATCTTTCATTAGGCATTAATTATCCAAATGAATCAGACAAAAAGAAAAGTAATGCTTCAAGGTTAGGCGGAGATATATTCATTCATGGTGCTAATGTTACCATAGGATGCATGCCTATGACTGATGATAAAATAAAAGAAATATATTTATATGCTGTATATGCTAAAGATAATGGACAGAATAAAATACCTGTTTATATATTTCCTTTTAAAATGACAGACAGAAATTTTGATTATTATAAAAAATATTATGATGAATCTTTAGTTAATTTTTGGTCAAATATAAAAAAAGGATATGATATATTCCAAAAAACTAAAAAAGAATTAAATATTAAAGTGGATTCTAAAGGAAACTATGTATTTTAAATTCTTGCAATTTTTCTATAAAAATATTACTATATAACATATATAATAATTGGGTAATAGTTAATGATTCAAATGAATAAAAATACTTCCTTTGTAAGTGCATACAATTTCTGGTCATATTTGCTGATTGCCATTGTATTTTTTAACTATTTGTTTTTCAGAGCTTTAGTAATTGATAATAATTCTTTTATATATGTAATTACATTTATTTTGAATTATATTGTATTAATCTCTTTTTTTCTTTTGGTATTTTATAAATTTTATAATTGCATATTTAATTCAGAGCCTTTTTTAGCTGTTTTTGGAATATTATTTCTTATATCAGGTACTTTAAGGCTTTATGCTATAGAAATTAATATTTATAATTATATAGAATTATTATATTTTATATCTATATTCGTTCTTACAATAAAAATTTTTGTTTCTATAATAAAATCGAATAATATAATGGAATTGGATAGAGGAGTATATGTTTTTATGCTTCTTGCTTTAGCCTCATCTAATATCAATTATATTTTAATATCAGCTAATAAAATAATAGATACAGATATTTTTCATTATATATCTACTTTTATATCAACTTATATGAGTAAATTATCATCTTTTTCATTTTTGATATTAATGATAGCTTATATATTAATTTTTATGAAAAAAGTTGTTATGAAAAATATTAATAAATCATTCTTTTTTATCATTATGATGGTAATATTATCAATAATAGCTATATTAGTATTTGGCAGTTCTTTCTTTTTGATTGTAATATCATTCTTTGGGGCTTTAGGTATTGTGATGTATTTACCATTTACTGTTTATCTTGTAGTGATTATAATGTTTTTAATGACTTTATTTACATCTTTTATGAGCTGTTTCGTATCAAAATATTATTCCCCTAAATTGATAGTATTTACTTTATTTATGCTTGCCGGACTTGATATGAGTAATTTTGCTTTAAGATTAATTTCAGTATTTGCTGTTATGGAAATACTTAGCATGTTTGACTATGAAAAAGAGTACACTAATGATTTGACAAATAATAATCTATAATATATTATTTTAAACTATAATTTTATAATATTGAAAATGTGAATATGAAAAAAGAAATCATTAAAGAAGAAAAAGATATCAGTCTTGAAAATATAGAAAAAGTCGCTGAATTTTTTAAAGATGTATTGAAAGACGGTGATGTAGTTATAATGGAAGGAAATCTTGGATTTGGTAAAACTACATTTGTTAGAATACTATCAAGATTAATGGAAAGTGAAGATATTGTGAGCAGTCCTTCATTTACTTTGATAAACGAATATGATATAATTTTAAATGGAGAAGAAAGTATTTTAAGACATGTTGATTTATACAGACTTGAAAAAGAAGAAGAGCTTGATGATATAGGCTTCAAAGATAAAATAAGAGAGAGAGGAATTACTATGATAGAATGGGGCAGTAAATTCAAAGATTATTTTGAATCTCCATACTATTTATTTGAAATAGAAATGTACGAAGAAAATAATAGATTGTATAGGATTAGTTTGATTTCATGAAAAAATTATTTATATTATTTATAATGGTATTTGCTTTATTGATATCATGTTCCAAAAAAATGGATAAAAATACTATAGTAAATGTGGCAAGCAGTATTTCATCTGTTAATGTTGTTATTGGAAATACTATAGATTATGAAGTTTGTATACTTTCTAAAAATAATATAGAATATAATTTTGAAGATTTGTCATTTGATGATAGGGATAATAAATGCAGAATCATATCTGTTGAAAATAAAACTAAAAATGTTGGAGAATATAAAGAGAGGACTATAAAATATAAATTAGGTTTTTATGATGTAGGTCAATTTGTTGTATATCCTTTTAAGATCTCATATAATTATAATAATGAATATAAAGAGCTTAACGGCGAAGACATAACTATATTAGTGTATCCTTTCTCTGATGGAGAGACTTTACCGCCTATGAAAGGTACTATTGGCATACCTATGCCTAAATATGTATGGGTATTCGTTGTACTTATAGTTTTCGCTGTTATTGGAATAATAATATTGATATTTGCTGTAGTAAAATATATAGAAAGAAAATTCAATGAAAAAATAAATATAAAAGAAGATACAGAAGCATTGAATGCCTTAAAACTCATAGACTGCAATATTTATTATAATGAAAATAAATATGCAGAGTATTATTTTGAATTGACATTTATATTTAAAAGGTATCTTACCAAAAGATTCAGATTCAATATAGAAGATATGACTACTAGCGAAATAAATCAATTATTCAAAGAAAATGTATTTAATGAAAGCGAATATATAATAAAAATGTTCGAAGAATCTGATTTCGTAAAATTTGCAAGACAAATTCCTGAACTTAAAATAATGCAGAAAGATTATAGTTTTTGTGTTGATTATATAATAAAAAACGGAAATTTATATACAGCATTAAAATTAGAGGAAAAAGAAAATAAGAAGATAAGAAAAGAGGAAAAGAAAAGACTGAGAAAAGAATTAAAAGAGCAGAAAAAACTTCAAAAGAAAATGGAACATCTGCCGGAAAACAGTTAAGAGTAAAATATGAGTGAATATGATATAAAAGATACTATAGCAGCATTATCTACGCCGTATTCAAAGAGTGCATTGGCTGTAATAAGAATGTCAGGAAGCAAAGCATTAAAAATAGCCTCAAAAATATGTTTCTATGCTAATAATGAAAATAAGAATATAAATAATTTTGAACATAGAAAAAGCTATTATACCTTGATAAAAGATGAAGATAATATTCCTATAGATGAAGTTATAGTATTATCTTCTTTATCTCCTAATACTTTTACATCCGAAGATACAATAGAATTCATATCTCATGGAAGCATTGTAGTAATAGATGCACTTATGAATCTTTTAATAAGAAATGGAGCAAGAGCGGCTAATAGGGGAGAGTTTACATATAGAGCTTATATCAATGGAAGAATAGGTATAAGCGAGGCTGAGGCTATACATGATTTGATAGATTCTAATAATAAACTTATGGCTGAAGCAAGCATATATAAAATGAGAGGCAGGCTTACAAGAGAGATAGATAAACTTAGGGAAAATATCAAAAATTCTCTTATGCTTGTTTATGGAGAATTAGATTTCCCTGAAGATGAAACAGAGAGTTTTTCTTATGATAAGCTTATAGAAAATTTTGATATTATAAAAAAAGATATAGAAAATATTTTATCTAATTCTAAAAGTGTTGAACATCTTATTAATGGTATAAAAGTAGCAATATTGGGCAGAGTTAATGCTGGTAAAAGCAGTATATTTAATATGATATTAGACAAAGAAAGAGCTATTGTTTCAAATATTGCAGGAACTACAAGAGATTTTTTAAGTGAAAATATTTATATTGAGAATATTCCATTTTATTTGATGGACACTGCGGGGTTTCATAAGAAAACAGACAATGATATTGAACTTGAAGGAATTGAAAGGGCTAAAAAATGTGCTTATGAATCTGATATTATACTTGCAGTTTTTGACGGAAGCGATATAGTAAATGAAGATGATATTAATTTAATAG
Organism: uncultured Brachyspira sp.; assembly: GCA_949300355.1. GTDB lineage: Bacteria > Spirochaetota > Brachyspiria > Brachyspirales > Brachyspiraceae > Brachyspira. The sequence goes on along the minus strand of CASGDY010000066.1, from coordinate 7,342 downwards.
AGTTTTTAAATACATTAGAAGATAAAAATATTATATATATACTTAATAAAAGTGATGAAGATAAAAAATTTAATAAAGAAATAGAAAGCGGTAATATTATTAATATAAGTACTAAAACAAAAGATGGTAAAGATAAACTAATATCTGCTTTGAAAAATTATGTTTCGGATTCTGATATTGATATTTTTAATAAAGAAACTTATGTAAATAACAGAGAAAGGGGATATTTAGAAGGAAGTCTTAAACAAATTGAAGTATGTATTAAAAAGTCAATAGAATCTTTTTCATTAGATGAAATTGCTGAAGAAATGAATATATTAAATAATATACTTGGAAATGTAAGCGGAAAAGTGGATGCTGAAGAAGTAATTAATGAAATATTTGCTAATTTTTGTATAGGTAAATAATATATTAAATAACTTCATATTATGATATAATAATAAGTAATTATTTACGATAATATAATATTATCATTTGATAAATTTAAAAAAAGAATGTATATTTTTATTGATGATAATATTGTAATGAATAGTATACAAGGAGTTTAGTTGCCAATATGAAAAAATTATTATTAATTATAAGCATATTTATATCAATTAACTTATCACTTTTGGCAGCAAGTGGATTTGAAGCAATAATAAATATACCTTCCGGACTATCTATAGGTCTGCCTATAGATGCTGCAGATTATCAACCTGGTGTTGGATTTGATATGGGCATTACAGCACAATTCGGATATGTAATTGATTTAAAAAATAATATGGGGGTTAGTATATTAGCTGAAACAGGATATAGTTATGATACTTATTCATATTCAATACCCATTGATAATACAGCTAGAATGCTTAATACTTCTTATTATCATAACTTTCAAATAGGTATTTTGCAAAAGTTAAATATTAGAAATTTTTCTATAGGTCTTGGACTAGGTGCTAAAATACCTGGAGCAGGAGTTGAAGAAAAAAAAATGATTACTTATGGTACTAATTTCATATCAGGCGGAGATATAATGACTTCTACTGATGTAATAAATAAATATGATATAATGAATGTTATACTTTATATTAAATTTACATTAGACTATTCTCTATTTTATAATAATAATATGGCTGTAAATTTTGGTTTTTATTTTGATTATGAGGGTGGATTAAAAAAAAGTACGCAGGAAGTAAAATATTCATCTACAGATTCAATAGGTTTAGGTTTACAGATAGGCTTAAGATTTACTCCTTTTGAAGGCAATCGAATTCTGACGGATAAAAAACAATAGTGTATTTTTATACGAGTTGAATTTTTTGTTATTTATTTTAATGTGAATATATTATATATATTTCGTAGGTCATTTAGTTTATAGCCATTGAATTTAAAAGTAAGACTTATATTATGTAATCATCAGCAATTTTTCTAAGTCTTTTATTTCCAAGTACATGGAAATGTCTTAACTTTCTTAGAGTTTCGCTTGAAAAAGTAGTTAGCGGAACATAAACTATTTCAACAGAATTCTTTTTAGCAAATTCTTTTAATATGCTTGAAGGAGGATTAGGAGCGACATAACCTAAATATTTATCAACAGAATATATTATAGCAGTGTATAAAAGTAAATCAGCATAATTTCTAACTATTCCGTCTTTTTTTAAATGCTTATACATTCTCCAAACATCATGCGGAGCTTGAGGAGGCATCAAAGAAGCATAACCTCCAAAGTAGCATTTTGATATTCCAGGACCTACTAAAGTATTTCCAGGTTCAGTAGAGTATAATATCAAATCACTGTCATCATGTGCTTCGCTATACCAGACTATTTTCCAATCATAATCTTCATCATGCTCATCATCAAATATTACAACCATATGCCCAATATTTCCTTCAATTTTTGGAATCTCTCTGACATATATTTCATTTTTATAATAGTTTCTTATAGTTTCACGCATATCAATACCGTCTTTAATACTTACAGTGAAAGGTTCTATTCTTGCTTTGTCCTCAGTAAGCATATTTCTTATTTTATCTCTAAGTATATTCATATGCTTCTCCATAAGTATATCTTCAGGTATATGAGACAGCAGATTAGTTCTTTTATTCCAAACATCTTCCCATTCTCCTTCGTATTTTTCACTAGGACGAGTTGTAACATGAACTTTTTTGAAAGATGTTCTCCATACATTATCATATTTATGAAGTTTTATTTTTTTATCTTTGAGCATTCCTTCCATACCATTTGTACTTGGGTCTCTATTTAATTTAATGGTTGGGTAATTCTCATCTTCTTCAGTGTAATGCGGATAATATTCCATACCTTCCATTACTTCTAAGGCATAATCATTATTTATCATGCATTTTGCTGCTGTGAGCATATCTATATAATCAGGTATGATATAATTATCAAGAAGACATAAATTCCTTAAATACTTCATCATATTTTTTTGCTGAAGTAGTGAGATTGGAAGTTTATATCTCATCTTTGCTTCTTTAAAAATTGTTTCTATTATATGTATCTTATCAAAAGTTTCTAATTCCCCATTTCTATATAGTTCGTACATATAAGTTGTGAACGGAAACTCACCAAGCATTTTATTTAATGATTCTTTATGTACATTATATATTTTAGGTTCTGAATATATATATTCTTCATTATCTTCTGAAAACTTTTTATTTAGTATTTCTTCTTTTGCTTTATTATCTAATTTTTCATCATCTAACTTTTGCAGTATAGATACAATATTTTCCCAATGCGACATTCCTATAACAAGAAGTATTTTATTATATTTTTTAGAGAGTTCATGAAGGTTTTTAGCCATGAATATTTCTCTCTCTTCATCTGATTCATCTTTATGAAATATATAATTGTTTTTTACTTCAGTATAGAATTTATCAAGTCCTATATTTTTCATAACATAATCATCAGGCATAAGATAATGAGAGTTGCTGTTTATTGAAGTTATATCTTTATCTATAGGAAAAAACGGTATTTCCTCATCAATGGCAAGACGAACAGCCTCTATTATAGAATCAGAAGGGTCTATAGGTATATAAACAGCTTCATTTTCAATTTCTCTTATTATCAAACTTACAAAAGGAAGTCTGCTTACAGCCTCTCTTAATGAATCGGCAAAATTAGCAGGATGTTCTACTGCTACAATATCTGGTTTAAATTTTTCAAAAGCCTCTCTTACTGCTAATGAAAAATAAACTCGCGAATGTATTGACGGTACTGCTAATATATTTTTATACCTTAGGACTTTAGAATCTATATTATCTATTATTTTTGTATCCATTCATATTCCTTTAATAATTAAGGAATGAATCTATTATATTGTCAAGTTCATTAGAATCTTCCAAATAATGAGAACATACATTACAAGTTTCAGTAGGTACTTTATCCCTTATAAATAAATCTGTTTGGAAAGAATAGCATGAAGGACCCGGTAATTTTCCGCTTATAGCACAAACCTGCATACTTATAACATTTTCAGGTCTTGTATACCAAGTGGGCTTAACCTCTTTTAATGCTTCTACCATATACTTACCCCATATAGGAGCAGCAACTCTTCCTCCAACCTGATTATTTCCCAAAGAATATTTAAATGAGTCGAATCCAATCCATATACCTGTAGCAAGTTCCGGAGTATATCCTACAAACCAAGCATCTTTCCAATCATTAGAAGTACCTGTTTTTCCAGCACCTCTTCTAGTGAATTTAGCCTCATACATAGCACTTGTAGCAGTACCGCCTCTTAATACTCCCATTAATATGTCGCTTATCATATAGGCAACTTCCTTACTTATAACTTGTTTAGGACCGCCTCTTAATGTTACTTTTTTCTTTAATTCATCTTCAAAATTATCCATCACTATTCCATATCTGTCAGTAACATATCTTATAAGTATAGGGTTAACTTCTTTTCCTTCATTGGCAAATTCAGCAAAACCTGTTGTAAGTTCTAATGGTGTAAATAATCCTGTACCTAACCCCAATGTTAAATCATGATTAAACATTCTTTTAGATTTATCAGAATCAGGTTCAGCTTTAAATATAGGCTCTACATATCTTATAGTGTTTGTAATTCCTACATAGTTAAGTACATTAACAGTAGCTATATTTAGTGATGCTGACAATGCATATCTTAAACTTACATCACCTTTAAAATTTCCAGAATAGTTTTTAGGTATCCAAACTTCTCCCTCTTCTCCTTCTTCAGGAATAAAACCTATAGGAGCATCACTAACAATAGTTGACGGGCTGTAATTAGTAACATCCATTGAAGCAGCATATACGAAAGGTTTGAAAGCACTTCCAGCTTGTCTTCTTGCCTGAGTGGCTCTATTGAATTGGTTTCTAGCTGTAAATCCTGAACCTCCAACCATTGAAACAATATATCCGTTTCTAGGGTCTATTGAAACCAAAGCACCTTCAATCTGTCTTGAAAGTTCTGCCTCATCGGCTTTCATTACTTCCATAGTTATATCATTAACTTCTTCCATTCCAAATATGTCAGACATTAAAGCCAAAGGCAAAGTGGTATATTTATTCAAAGTATCTCTTACAGCAATATTAAATTTATTATAAGCTGTATTTTCAGGAAGATTAAACAATATAGAAAGCATTTTCATTTTATCTATAGTTTCTCTATTATATAGACTGCCTATATCCATAGAACCGCCTTCGTATTTATTATTATACTCTGTGAGTGCTTCTGTTAATAATTTCTGAGCAGCTTCCTGTTTTTCTATATCTATAGTAGTGTATATTTTTAGTCCGTCCTCTTTTAATGCTTTTTCTCCATATCTATTTACTAATTGTCTTCTAACATATTCAGTAACATAAGGAGCTCTGTCTATTGATGCACTATAAGCAGTTGATCCTCTTCTTCCAATTTTTCCTGTATAAGATTCCCAGAATTCTCTATGTGCCTGATTAGCTTCATCTCTAGTTATGAAATTTAAATCAGCCATTCTGTTAAGAACAACTTTATGTCTTACTATTGATATATTAGGATTGTTGATAGGAGAGTATGCATTAGGAGCAGGAGGAAGTGTAGCAAGCATTGCACATTCTGCTAAATCTAAATTTTGAACATCTTTATTAAAATAAAATCTGCTTGCTGCCTGAACTCCATATACAGAGTGTCCGAAATATATTTGATTGAAATATAAAGTAACTATTTCTTCTTTAGTGAGTCTTTTTTCTATTTGGAAAGTAACCCATATTTCTTTCAATTTTCTTGTTATTGTTCTTTCTGTAGATTTTAATACAATGTTTCTAGCAACTTGCTGAGTTAATGTACTTGCCCCTCTTGCTCTTCTTCCAGTTAGTATGTTTCCTATTGTACCTCTGAATATTCCCATAATATCTATTCCAAAATGGGACATGAAATTATTATCTTCCATAGATATTATTGCTTCTATTAACTCTGGAGGTAAATCTTTATATTCAACTAATGCTCTTTGTTCTGTGAAAAATTCAGATATTACTTCGCCTTTTATATCATATATTTTTGTTGGTATTGTAGGCTTATATAATTCTACTGCTTGAACATCAGGCTGCATAATTATATCAGCAACCAAGATAGAGAATATTATAGTTATTACTAAAAATATTAATGTAATAGAAACTATATAGAATTTTTTTAATTGTTCTATATTTATACTATTATATTTATCAGATATTTTTTTTAATAGTTCTTTCAATTTAGTTATCCTAATATATATTTATGATATTATACAAATAATTATTCAATTAATCAACATATTTTTTTATCATATTTTCATAAAAAAAACACTCTATGAAATTTGAGTTCATAGAGTGAAAGTAATGGGTTTGTATATATATCTTAAGAGCGCAACAAATGACGTTTGTAGCTATACTATATATAACATAATAAATAAGAAACAGTAAAATATATTTAATTTACCATGTTAAAAAGCAGTATATCATCATCAGATGTTTTTATGCATAAAGTATTATTGTTATAAGATATATAATTGGCTTTATTAAGAAGTTTTAAATATTCATCTTCAGCTTGCATATCAGCTTCAGGGTCTGCCATTAAAGTTGATATTCCTGTTTTACTCATTGTTATTTTACCGTCTTTTATTTCAAATGGTATATTATAGTTATTAACTCCGGATTTTCCAACAAATGAATTATTAGTTATAGATAAAGTTATTTCTGTGCCTTCAAGCATATTTGATAATTTGAATTCCTTTCCTGAATACTCATTAACATCAAAATAATCTTCTACAAATCTTAATATTGTAGCATCATTAGCTATTATATGTAATTCTTTTCCTTTTAGGTACATATATTTAGCATTTTCTATATATTTTGAGAAATCTGCTTCAGCATTCATATTTTCTTCAGGACCTGCCATTTTAGTCATAGCTAAACTATTAAACTTAACTTCGCTGCCGTTTATATTAGTATATAAAGTTTTGTAAGTATTAACACCAGAAAAACCATTTACCTGATTCTCTTTACCATAAAAAGACATAGTTATTTCTACATTAGGATATTTATAGAAATTTTTCAATAAAAATGTTCTTCCTAATAATTTATTTCCTGATATAGAATCATCTTTGAATATTAATTTTTCACCTGATTTTGTAGTTATTTCTAAATTTGTCATTGATAATGTGATATTAGATGCTTCTGAAAGTAATGTTGTAAATTCCTGTTCAGCATTCATATTTTCTTCAGGACCTGCCATCATAGCTGAGCCTAATGCACCTATTGATATTACATTATCATTAGTTAAAGTATATCCGGCAAAGTATCTATTAACGCCAGAAAAACCATAAACTTTATTAGTGTCAAATGCTATTGTTATACCAATTTCAGGGTATTTATTTTCAAGAATGAATTCTCTGCCGTATAAGTCATTGTAATTTAAACTTCTTTTTGTGAAAGATAATTCTTTGTTTTCAGAAGTTTTTATTGTTAATTTATCATTGTCTAATGAAACAGAGTTAGCTTTGCTTAAATCGTTCAAAAATTCTTGTTCTGCTTTCATATCTTCTTCATTTCCGGCCATTAAAGTTGCTCCTATATTTGTTCCTAAAATTATTTGATTATTGCTAATGCTGAATGATGTAAAATATCTGTTTATGCTTGCACTTCCATAAACATTGCTGTTTTCAAATCCTATTGTTATTTTAGGATTACTTGTAAGATAGTATTCATTTCCGTTTAATAATTCAAATATGTTTGTATTTTTATTATTTTGCTGAGAGCATGATAGTAATAATAAAAAAGATGATAGTAATAATAATAGTGTTTTTTTCATTTCAGTATCCTTAAAATAAATTTTAATTATAAAATATTGTATATTTTTTTATAAAAAAG
>CASGDY010000065.1 GCA_949300355.1 uncultured Brachyspira sp. | reverse complement strand
TGTGAAGTAAAACCAAGATTTGTGTCAAAATGCAGTCCTTTTGCTTCTTTGGGTCACCACCGAGTAGGTGCCTAATCGGCAAAAGAAGTAGGGGTTCGGAGACTAGTCCCCGAAAATAATAACAATATAAAAACTAATTTTGACAAAATATATTTATTTAGGTATATATAAAAAAGAGCCTAGTTTAATAAAACCAGACTCTTATTTATATTTTAATTATTATTATTCAAATATCACTCTTGGATTTTGATCTATATAATCAGCAGGTATATTATTAAGTTCTTTAATCTTAGATATTAAAGCATCTCTTATATCATTTCCTGTATGAACAACATTTTTTCCTTTTCTTCCAATAGGATTGTTATCAGCATCAACATATCCATCCCCGCCGTCAAATACAAAATCTGATAAAATAACACTGTAATCTTTAGCTTCGCTTATATCCTCTCCATTCAATTTAGCTGATACTAACTCTCCGTTTGCTGTATATTTTACTTCCATGCCTTTAGAATATTGTAAAAATCCTCCTTTTCCTCTTTTTTCACCAGAAAGTTTTATCATATCAAGCACATCTTTTCCATTCAATGAAACTATAATAACTTCATTGTCAAAAGGAGCAAATTCATTCTGTATATTTCCTAAAGTAATATCACCTGATTTTAATACAGATCTTAAATTTCCGGAATTAATCATTACAATATCAACATTTTCATAAGAATCTTTTACCAAATCGCAAGCAAAATTTCCTATAGGCATAGAATTTGATCTTATTCCGTCATGAGCTAAATCCATAGATAAAGTTCCTATTCTAACATTAAATTCTCTGTCCACTGTACCTTTCATCTCATCAATAAAAGCAAGCATATCCTTATCCTGCTCTATTGTCTGATCCATAGCTACTAACTTATAGTCTAAATTATTTTTATCAGCTACACCATTATTAACATTAAAATTAACATGTCCTAAATAATGCCCGTAAGAACCAGCATGTACTATAGGAGTGCCATTAACAATATCAGCTTTATCTAATTCAGTATGGCTATGTCCCCCTATTATTATATCAAATGTATTAGGTATAGCTTCAGCAATTTCTTTATCTTTATCATAACCTGCATGGCTTAATAATATTGTAACATCATTAGTAGTATTAACCGGAGTTTGTTTTAGAAAATCTTTCAATGATTTAATTTCTTCTTCAAATATTAAATCTTCAATGTTTTTAGGACTATAAACTGACTCTGTTGTTGTTATACCAATAATTGCAATATTAAGTCCATTCACATTTGTAACTATATATGGAACGGCATAATAACTATTATCTGATTTATTTTTTATATTTAAAGAAAGTGTAGTGAATTTTCTCTCTTTCATTATCTCTGTAAAATTACTAAGTCCAAAATCTACAAAGTGATTTCCAACTGCAGCCGCATCAACACCAATCATATTCATAATATCAACTTCATCTCTTCCCTGAAATACTGTAGAATATACACTTCCTGTGATAGTATCTCCAGCATGAAGAATTAATACATTATCATTAGTGGCTTTTACTTGTTTTATATATGCAGCTCTTCTAGCAGCTCCATACATATAATTAGTTACATCATTATTAACAACTCTCTCTTCCTCATTTTTTCCATGTGTATCACTCATATGTATTATAGTTAAATTACCTGTATTTCCTGTTTGATTTACAGCAGAATTAGAACAGGAATATGAAAACAAAAGAATCAAAGATAATAACAAAATAACATGCAATCTTTTAAACATTTGCATTCTCCTTAAAAGTATTATTTTTAAATTATATATCTATTATTCTCTTTTTCAAGATAATTTAATAAATAATAAAGCCTAGCATGTAAAAAACATACTAGGCTTTTAGTATAATCACAAATACTATTTTATTAGTTTTCTCTTCTTTTCATTTTTTTCAATACTATAATAACAACACATAGTAAAACTATAACACCCAAAGCAACAGGTATTACCCAGCCTTTATATGTAGTATCATTAGAAAGTATTTCATTCCATAAATCTTCCATTAAGATATTAGTTTCATCAGGTAAAGTTATATAAACCTCGCAATTATCTAAAGTTTCCTGATCAGGATATATTATTTTATTATTTCTAGTTTCGCTGCTCATTATAGCAATAGCTCCGTCATTTGGAGAAGCATAATTTATAAACTCTATATTAGCCAAAGCTATTTCAGGCTCAGATAAAAAATTGATATACATCTCGCCTAATTCAGGAGCACCTGAAGAAGAAGGTATACACATAGAATCTACAAATAAATTAGCACCTTTTTTAGGAATAACAAAATTCAAATCAGGATTATTATCTATCATAGTTAAAGAGTCGCCTGCATAATAAACACCTATAGCAGCCTCTCCAGCTTCCATCTTATCATACATCTCATCCATTACATAAGACTGTACTAAAGTTTTTTGAGTTTTTAAAAGTTTAGCACATTCTCTAAGTTCTGATTCATTAGTAGTATTGAGAGAATAACCTAAATATGCCTGAGCTATTCCGAAAGCATCTCTAGGATTATAATACATAAGTATTTGTCCCTGATATTTTTTATCAAAAAGTATTTTCCAATCTATCATATCTTCACTTTCAGTTACTAAACTTCTATTATAAATTATTCCTGTTACTCCCCAAGTATAAGCTAAAGAATATTCTCCTGTAGGGTCAAATGGAAGATTTTTAAATCTCTTAGCTATATTTGTATGAGCAGGTATATTATCGAAATTCAATTTTCTTACCAAATTTTCTCTTATAAGTCTTTCTATCATATAATCAGAAGGAATTATAACATCATACTGAATACCGCCAACTTTCAATTTTACATACATCTCTTCATTAGAAGCAAAAGTAGAATAATTAACTTTAACCCCTGTAAGCTCTTCAAATAATTTGTTTACATCTAATGATCCGTCTGAACCATCTGATATATATTCGCCCCAGTTATATACATTAACTGATAAATTTTGTCCTTTGTATTTATGATAATAGTTAGTATCAAATCTGCTTAGATTAACAGTTTGTGCATTTGCTACTATAGCAATTAACATAAAAACTGCAAAAAGTTTCTTTTTCATTTTTTAATCTCCTTATAAATAATTTTTTATTAATGTTTATTTATTTTTCTTTTTAACTGCATCAAATATTTTTCTTTTTTGATCTCCTTTAAATTCATAACAACAAGACTCACAAGCACAACTATAAATATAACAGTAGATATAGCATTAATCTCCGGGCTTACTCTCTTTCTAGTCATAGAATATATAGTGATAGGTAAAGTTTGAGAAGTAATACCAGTAGTAAAATAGCTTACAACAAAATCATCTAATGAATAAGTTAATGCCATTAGAAAACCTGCAAGTATTCCGGGAAGTATATCCGGTATAACAACTTTCCAAAAAGCCATTGAAGGAGTGCATCCCAAATCTAAAGCCGCTTCATATAAACTATTATCCTGCTGTCTTAATTTCGGAAGCACATTTAATATAACATAAGGTACATTGAAAGTTATATGTGCTAAAATCAAAGTAGTAAATCCGAATTTAAGCTTCATTATAACGAATAAAAGCATTAAAGATATACCTGTTACTATTTCAGGATTGATTATAGATACATAAGTAATGCCCATAACAGCACTTTTCATTTTTTTATTGAAACTGTTTATTCCAATAGCAGCCATTGTACCAAGTATAGTAGCAAATATAGAAGATACCGCAGCAACTATTATTGTATTAAAAAATGAATGCAGTATCAAATCATTAGAAAATAATTCTTTATACCAATGCAAAGTGAATCCAGTAAATACTCCTCTTCCTCTTGCTTTATTGAAAGAGAAAAAAATGAGTATTGCTATAGGAGCATATAAAAATAAAAATATAAAAGCAATGTAGCTTCTTGATAATATTTTCTTTATCATAACGGCATATCCTTATAAAAACATACCCTTAACATCTTCATCTTCATCATCTATCTGCTGCATAAGCATAATAGCACATAAAGATATTACAATTAACACCAAACTTATAGCCGAACCCAAATTAGGATTATAAGACATGCCTAAAAACTGCATCTCTATCAAATCGCCTATAAGTATATTAGAGCCTCCTCCAAGCATACGCGAAATTACAAATGTACTTACAGCAGCCACAAATACCATTGTAACTCCTGCTGCCATTCCCGGTAAACTCAATGGAAATATTACCTTGCTGAATACATTAAAAGAATCAGCACCTAAATCCTGAGAAGCCTCTATCAAGCTCTGATGTATTTTAGTCATAACAGAGTAAAGCGGAAGTATCATAAAAGGAAGATAATTATAAACCATTCCTATTAATACAGCTGCCTGAATATTTATAAGTTTTACAGGTGAAAGCCCCATAAACATAAGCATTTTATTTATAAGACCGTTATTTTCTAATATAGTCATCCAAGCATAAGTTCTAAGAAGAAAGTTCATCCACATAGGAAGCATTACAAGCATTATTAAAGCATGCTGAACTGTTTTCTCCTGTCTTGATATATAATATGATAAAGGATAAGCAAGTATCAAACATATAACTGTAGCGACAAAAGCAAGTATCACAGAACGAACTATAACAGGAGTAAATGCTGTAACATTTGCAAAGTTGTTTAGAGTGAAATCTCCCCTCTGATTAGTAAAAGCAAAATATATAACTAAAAAAAGCGGTACTAATACAAAAACTAATGTCCAAATTAAATAAGGTATTGCTGGTATTTTTGTTTTCATATTATCACCTCTTCTACAGTTTTTTTCATAATATGTATATTTTCTTTAGCAATGTCTATTCCTATTTCAGTACCTGCTTCCCATTTTTCTGTAGAATGTATTATCCATTTGTATCCATGTGCATCAAGCACCATCTCAAAATGCACGCCTTTAAATATAGCAGATTCAACCAATCCGGATATATTAGCATTTTCAGCAGGCACAACTATTATATCTTCAGGTCGTATAACAACATCAACTTTTTCTAACTTATCAAATCCCTTATCCACACAGTCGAATATATAACCTGCAAACTCTACAACATAATCATCATGCATAATGCCGTCTATAATATTACTCTCGCCTATAAAGTCAGCTATAAATGCATTCTTAGGTTCATTGTATATATCTTCAGGAGTGCCTATCTGAAGTATTTCTCCGTCTTTCATAACCGCTACAGTGTCGCTCATAGTTAATGCTTCTTCCTGATCATGAGTAACATATACAAAAGTAATTTCCAATGACTGCTGAATTTTCTTTAATTCTATTTGCATTTCTTTTCTAAGTTTCAAATCCAATGCTCCTAAAGGCTCATCAAGAAGCAGCACTCTAGGTTTATTGATTAATGCTCTCGCAATAGCTACTCTCTGCTGCTGACCTCCTGAAAGTCTAGCAATATTTCTGTTTCCGTAATTTTCTAAGTTCACCATTTTAAGCATTTGATGAACTCTGTCTTTAATTTCTGATTTAGGAACTTTTTTAAGATTAAGTCCGAATGCAATATTTTCAAAAACATTTAAATGCGGAAACAAAGCATAACGTTGAAATACAGTATTCACTTCTCTTTTATAAGCCGGAGTATCATTAATAACTTTTCCGTCAAAAAGCACTTCACCGGAATCAGGCTTTATGAAACCTGCTATAGTTCTAAGTATAGTTGTTTTACCGCAGCCTGACGGTCCTAAAAGAGTTAAAAATTCTTTATCTTTGATGTCAAGATTAAGATTTTCTAATATAGAATTTTCATCATAAGAAACATTGATATTTTTTAAAGACACGATAATATTATCGCTCATAATAAACCCCCTATGCGTATATTTGCAATAGCCTCCGTAAAATTACGTATATACATCTTAACGTATAAAACGCAGTTTACTCGTCGCTTACCCGCATAGGGTTTTTTTCGTTCTAGCTAATTATAATTAATAATAAGCCTTTCTTAGTCAACAGATACACCTGCAAAGAATATCCATTACTCGAGCTATTGCATAATTATTTTTTAATGGGTTTCAATATAATACAAATAAAAATAATGTCAATAGTATATGAAATATTTTTATAATTTTTTTATATAAATATTTTCAATGCAAATAAAAAAGTGGGCTTTTTTTAAGCCCCCTTTTTATTTTTATTCTTGTTTATTGTTTATTATAAACCTCTGGAGTACTAGCTTGTCCGTCTACATACTCAGTCACTGTAAGTGTTGCACCAGTAGCTGTACTAGCAAATTCAAAATTTATATATGATGGACCTGAAAGTTCTTCAGTTTGATAAACATTATCTGATATCTTTTTTAACTGACTATTTAGGAAATCGGCTGTTACAGGTTTTCCGTTTTCAGTTTCATAAATTGATATACCATTCTCACTTACTGTTATTGTACTTTCTACTGAACTCCAGTTTCAGTTGTTGCTGAATACTTATAAGTACCATACCAAGTAGAAGGTATTACAATTATTGATCCTGTTGCATTTTCGCTGCTGCAGCTTATCACTAAAAAGCTTGATACTAATAAAGTAAATAAAAATAATTTTTTAATCATATTTTCTCCTTTTTAAGGTTCTACGATAATATACATTATTAGAAAATAATCAATATTAATTTATGATAAAACTAATATTGTCAATAGTATAATTTTTTATATAAATATTTTTCAATGCAAACAAAAAGGGCTTTTTTAAGCCCCTTTATTTATTAAAGTTTAATTATTTATAATATTATATATGTAAGAGTAATAGGATCAGTACCTTCAAATGTTAGATATACTGTTTTATCATTATTAAAATCAAGCTGGAAAATATTATCTTTAAATTTATATTTTGTATCTGAATATTTATCAATGTCTTTAGAAAAAAACACTTTATTAATATCATTAGGGACAGTAGGATTAGATACACGTTTTAAAGAACCGCCTCCATCAGCATTAACTGTAAGAGTAAAAGTCATTGACTGAGTAGTAGGATCAGGATTATATATAGTACCTTCATAAGTACCAACATATATTGAATCTATACCTGTACCTATAGGCTTTTCTTCTGTTGATCCTGTTGTATTTTCGTTGCTGCAGCTTATTACTAAAAAGCTTGATACTAATAAAGTAAATAAAAATAATTTTTTAATCATATTTTCTCCTCTTTTAATATTTTATGATAATATACATTATTATAAAATAATCAATATTATTTATGATAAAAACTAATATTGTCAATAGTATATGAAATATTTTTATATAAATAATTTTTTAATTCAAACAAAAACGACGCTCTATTAAAATCCCAGTTTTCTATTTAAAATATTAATAATATCATTCTAATTATTTTGTGATTTTCGTGAAAATTGAGGTGTATCAATATATTCTTCTTTTGTTGAATCATCTATATAACCTGTGATTTTACCGCCTTCTATTTTCGGATTAAATCTTACTGATTTATCATAAATGTCTAAATCCAATTTTGAATATGATTCTAATAAAGTAATTGAAGTTCCAGAATAATAGTTTCCTGATATAACATACGTATCATTCCCAATAAATTCAAAAAATGAAGTTGGTATACTCACACCAGACAATGATGCGTCAGAATCAATTTTAATAGTTTTATCATTAATATTTAATAAATATGTCAAACCGCTTAAAATCATACCTTCCCAATCACCATAGATATTTTTAGATATTTTAGCAGTATCTGGTAAATCTGTACGAATTATACCTTCTATTGTACTTCCATCACTTTTAGTAATATTAACGCTTCCTTTACCAGCGTTTGCATCAGTAGGAAATATAATAGATCCTTGTAATTCATTATTATATATCAAATAAACTTTAGCATTATTTCCTAATGATTCAATTGTATCACCTTCAGCATTTACACTATATATATCAGATTTACTCAAATTAACTGTTAATGTACCCTGCTGCAGCCCTGTTATGCCTCCGTTTTGAATAGTTATTGTGTAAGTCTCGCCGTCCATACTAAAAAACTTATAACCCTTACCTTCATAAATAGAGGATATTCCATTAGCTTTATAATCTAATTCTCCTGAAGTTGAATTTGTAGTATTGTTTTTACAGCTTATCACCAAAAAACTTGATACTAATAAAGTAAATAAAAATAATTTTTTCATCATAAATTTTTCTCCTTTTTTAATATTTAATAATAATATACATTATCGTAAATTAATCAATATTAATTTATGATACAAAATAATTGTTTCAATAGTATATGAAATATTTTTATATAAACAATTTACTAATACAAACAAAAAAGGATCCTTTTACAAGCTCCTAATTATAAACATTAATTTTATTATTTTACAAAAGTACCATTTAATCTTTCTCCAGTAGTAAAATTATACAATTGAATATATACTCCAGAAGATATAAACTCTATATTAAAAGAATAAACACCCTGAGTGCCCTGTATTTAGCATTACCGTCGCTTTTTATATTTGAAGTCTCAAACTTAACATTATTATTTCCTAAATAAAATGTAAAAGAACCATCATCATTTACAGCAATACTGCCATCCAAAGTACCGGATTGATTACTGTCTATTTTACCAGAATAGTTTCCTATGTAGTCTTTTGATATACCTGAATGCTGCTCATCTGTAGAAAATATATCTTTGACATTACATCCCACTGATAAAAAACTCAATACTGATAAAACAAATAAAAATTTAAAAAACTTTATTTTCATAGAACCCTCCTATCTTTTCAATTATAAAAAATTTTTACTCTATGTCAATACGTTAAATACAAAAAAATGAGTTTTTTTATTTAATACTATTTTATCATACTTTTATTATCATTTATTGTATTTTCTAGTATAAGCAGCAGAACCTGATACAAGGAAAATAACAATCAAATATGTATCAGTAATTAAAAGCTGTATTATTTCCATTAATAACTACAATAAATTGACCTTCAAATACTTCATAGAATTTTTCTTTTCAACTGTTATAGTATGGTTAGAAATATTACCATAGCAATTATAATTGTTTTAGTAATACATTGATGTTTATAAGTTAAATCGCATTATATAAATTAGTTAATGAACTACAAATAATTTTCATTTTACTATTTTCTATAATATTTTCATAATATATCGAAACTTTATTTTTTATAATTACTAGTATTTTAAAAGAGTACCGACTCTTTTTACACCATTTGACTGTTCTATAACTACATATACCAATAATTTTGTAAATTCTAAAGTGATTATATTATCACCGCTTATACTGCTGTATTTACCATTACCTTCATTTCTTATATTTGAAGCCTGATAATAAGTATCTCCAAGTATTACATTGCCGAAAGAATCCACCATAAGAGTACTAGGCGTTCCTCCTATACTGCCTGAATATTTAGTATTTCTATATTTGTCTTCTATTCCTGAACCTGTTTCATTATGGCTGCAACTAACTGCTGCAAAAACTGAAAACAATAAAGCAAATAAAAATAATTTTTTAATCATATTTTGTTCCTTTTTTAATATTTTATAATAATATACATTTTAATAAATTAATCAATATTGATTTATAATAAAAAAACAATAATATCAATAGTATAGAAACATTTTTATAATTTTTAATTCAAATAAAAAAGAGGCTTTTTATAGAACTTTTATTTATTATAGCAATTATTCTTTTTCTAAAGTAAATGAACTTCTTAATTCTCCTTCTGTATAATTATTCATTATAACTGCTGTATCTGTAAATATAAATTCAATATATACCGCTTGACCATTTTTAATAACTGTTTTATTTTTATAAATATTATCTGATACTTTTATCATCATATCATTTGTCATAGCTGCACTATATATTTGCTTTCCATTTACAATACTACTTAGAGTTATACCTTGTTCATCTACTACTATTTTTATATCAGATTTTATTCCTTGATCATCTAATGACATAATATAAGTACCATACCATTTAGAATCTACAGGCGTACCATATGTGTATTCATTGCCGTAGCTTAATAGATAATAATTTAGTGCAATTAAAATAAATAAGATTTTAAAAATACTATTATTCATATAACCCTCCTATGGTATACGATTATACATATATATTTTACTATGTTAATATAATTTTTTTATAATTAAAATATTATGCTTAAAATTAATAAGAATATAGCTTTAATAGTTATATTCCAATGATATTTCAAAAGCATGTTCTAAAATTTCATTGCTCTTGAAAGGAGTATAATAATTAAAAGTAAAACTAAAATTATTATAATTGATAAGAAGTTTGGTATTTAAATCCATTTTATAATTAGGAGAATGAGAAAAATAAGTTATTATATTAAATAAATTGTTAAGGAAAGATAAATAAAGCCCTATAGAATAAAATGAATGACTATCTTCATAAAAATATTCAACATAAGGACTAAGTATAAAATCATAATTATAAATAAAAGTATAATTAATACCTAATAAACTTTTTATATCATTAAGACTCTTTCCTAAATTATTGCTGCTTAAAATATTATAAGTAACATTTCCATAAAGTTTAAAACCTATATCAAATATATATGAAGCCTCAAAACCAAGCATTAAATTATTTTTCTTTTGTAAGTCATAAGTATATTTTGTTATTCCCATTAAACCCAAATGAGATGAAGAATATTTTAAATAATACCAAGAAGTATAATACTGAGGTTCTTTCAATAAATCTATTGATTTAGTATCTGTAATAAAACCTATTGAATGAGTAATACTACCCTGATAAAAATTAAGCTCGGTATTATATAAAGCCTCATAATCATTATAAAGTACGTTTTCACCTACAAACATATACTGCCTGTTAAAACCTTCACCGAAATGGAATTTTCTCTTTCCTATATAAAATCCTAAAATTTCATTTATATAATTAAATTGTATTTCATCGAATGTAAAAGACAAATATGCCTTATTATCATGCTGTTTTATAAGATTTCCATTATCATAAATAAGTTCTCTATTGTCTTTTGTGTATATTCTAATTGCAGGCTTGAATGAAAAATAAAAATTATTATTAAGATATTCAAAGCCTAAATAAAAATAAGTATCATTACTTAATATTGAATTTGGTATATATTGGCTTTCTTTTAAATCTATATAATTAAAACTATTTTTTATACCGAATTTAGGTGTTATATCGGCGAATGCTATGGAGGATAAAGCAAATATAAAAAAAGTTAAATATATTTTTGTACGATGCATTTATTACCAAATGTTTTTATTATTATTTAAATAAACTAAAAAGCATTTTTATGTTCTCACTTCTGAAATAGGAACTTGATGAACTTGAAGGCTCTATTTTAGATATATTACATACTGTGCTTGCATTAGTATTAATAATCAAATTATAAAATTCCATATCATTGAAATAATTATCTTTGATTTTGTATATACCTCTTTTCAATGCCTTTCCGCTATTATCAAAAAAGTCTATACTATATCCGCCTGCAATTTTTTTGAGTGCAGCTTTAGCATAAGGAACGTTTCTATTTTTCTTTACTAAATTTATTTCTTCGTCACTCACAACTTTGTCAAGTTTATAATCATCCGTAAAGTTTATAGACATTAAATCATTCATATTTGCAGCACCTGTTACAACATAGCTTCCAGAAATTTTTAAAGGGGAAACCTGATTCTTTGACTGCACAAAATATCCCTGATTATTAGCAAGAAAAAGAGTATTATTATTTTTTAAATACATCAATTTATAATTTTTGCCTACTATCATATCAAAGTTATTAACTTTCTTTTTACCGTCTTTTATATCTGTGAAAGTACCGGACATTTTATAGTTTTTTCCATCTCTATTATAAATTTTAACAAAATCATCAAATATATTCTGACTGTACAAATTAAAAGATAAAATGCTTATTATAAATAAAATTTTAACTATTTTTTTACACATATTTTATCACCTCTATTATAGGCATTCTAATAACCTTTATTATTGGATAGATACCTGCTAGTATTGATACAGATAATACCCATGCAAATATTAAAACAGTATCTTTAAATGTTAGTAATAAACTTAAAGTATAACCGTCTGTAGCACCAGGGAATTTCATTACAAAATTTGAAGCATTAAGTATACCTGAAGCACCATAAGAAATAATTATTGAAATAACAGAACTTAATACAGCCATTATAATTATTTCCAAAAATAAAAGTAAAGTTACATTTTTTATATTTATTCCTAATGCACGCATGGTACCGAATTCATTCAAACGCTCTAAAAAATTTGTTGTAAGCATTTGCATAACCGAAACAAATACTAATATACTTAATATTAATAATGCTATCAAATAATTATTAGTATTCATATCAATAACAGAAAGTAAAAATGCATTCAAATCCTTCCAATCTTTAGCCTCATAATTTAAATTATTTTCATTAAAATATTTATTAAGATCATTTTTTATTTCAGTTGCCTTTTTATAATCTTTTAAATATACGAGTAAATTATGTGCATTACCATATTCAAGCCCAAATACTTCATACATAGCATTAAGAGGGCAGTAAAGAGTAATAGAATCAGCAGCACTATTATTCAAAGACATAGAACCAACCGCCATTAAAGAACCTAGATTTATACCCTCACCGAAATCTGTCATCAAATTTAAATAAGG
>CASGDY010000064.1 GCA_949300355.1 uncultured Brachyspira sp. | reverse complement strand
ATATTATTCATACACAGATAAAGAAATTATATCTTTTATAGAATCAGGAGATTTTCAAACAATCAAAAAATTAATTGAATCAAAAAGTTTAGATGTTAATTATAACTTAGAGATAGATGAATATTCTAAGTCAACCCCTTTAATACAAGCTATAAAATATAAACAAACTGATATTATAAATTATTTATTAGAAAATAATGCAGATGTTAATTTAGCTTTGGGATATTCTACTCCATTAACAGAAGCTATGTATGATGAAGAACTTGTTCGTAAACTTATAGATTTAGGAGCCGATGTAAATTTACCTGCTCAGTCAGGATTTACTCCACTTATGGCAAGTGCAGGTCGTAATAATATTGCTATAGCAGAGCTTCTAATTGAAAAAGGTGCTGATATTGAAGCAAGGGATGATGACGACATTAATGCTTTAGTTTATGCCTCAACTTATAATAATGAAGAGATGGTAAAATTTTTACTTGAAAAGGGAGCTGACGCCAATACAGTATGCGAAATAAAAAATGAACATACTGATATATCGCCTACTCCTTTAATGAATGCCGCTTATAAAGGAAACACTAATATAATAAATATATTATTAGAAAATGGTGCTGATATTAATTATACCACTGATTATGGAATGACTGCTTTGATGATGGCCGCTAGTTTTAATCAATTTGAAGCTGCAAAAGTACTTTTAGAAAACAATGCTGATACTTCTATAACTGATGAATATGGCAGGACTGCACTTGATCTGGCAAAATCAGAAGATTATAAGGATATAGTTGAGCTTCTTGAAAAATATAATTAATACTTTTTAATATATACTGAAACAAATATATTTTATCAATTCTAGTTTTTTTAATTTTATTGTTTGTGGTGGCTTTGCCCTTACGAAGTACACAGCGTGCCACACCCCCAGTTCTTTTGCGACCGAAGGAAGTACCTGTGGTATTGGCACATACGAAGTACGCCTACGGCGAAAGACTGCATTTTTAGGATATATTCTATATTTAATAGGCATGCTTTTAATATAAACTTATAACAGTTGCGTTTTTCGCGAAGCGTATCCGAGCCTGTCAAGGATATAGGTTCTCGCCTGCAGACACCGTAGGTGGACTTCATCGGCACGCAGAACGTCGGTAAAAGAATTGTGGGGTCGGCAGCAAAGCCCTGAAAATATTTTAATTTAAAAAATTATTTTTACAAAATATAGTTGTTTAGGTATATACTTCAAATTTCTTTAACATCAAAATAGAAATTACAGTACCCACCCAAGATTTTATTAGATTTAAAAATTCACTAACCGCACGTTAAACAAAATTATAAATACAGAATAATTATAAATTAAAATTTAAATTATAAATAAGATTCCGCTCACCGTGCGTTAAATAGATTCTAAAGTTAATAAAAACTTGGGCGGGCATGCTTTTTCTAAATTAAGCAAAAAAATTAAATAGAATATTTATTTTTAGTTAAAATAAAAAAGCATAGAGGGCGGGGTTTTGAAAACGCACTCTATGCTTTAATTATTATTTTTAAATAATTAAAAAATTATAATACATTAGCAGCAAGTTCTGCAAGCTGTGAACGCTCGCCTTTTTCAAGAGTTACAGTACCGCTTAAAACTTCTCCTTTTGTGCGGTCTATTAAATAAGTAAGTCCATTGTTTCTTTCATCCAAATAAGGAGTATCTATCTGATGAATATCTCCAGTGAAAACTATTTTTGTTCCTTCGCCTGCCCTTGTTATAATAGTTTTTATTTCATGAGGAGTGAGGTTCTGTGCCTCATCCACTATAAAATAAATCTTGTTCAAACTTCTTCCTCTAATGTAGGCAAGAGGAGAAATTACTATTTTTTCATTTTCAAGCATTTTTTTGATATTCTTACTTTCATCGCTGTCATCAGAATGTATATGCTGTATTACTGAAAGGTTATCAAATAAAGGCTGCATATAAGGATCTAATTTGCTGTTAACATCGCCGGGTAAGAAACCTAAATCTTTATTAGAAAGTGCAACTACAGGACGGGCTAAAAGTATTTGTCTGTACTCTCTTCTTTTTGCTAAAGCAGCAGCCAATGCCAAAAGAGTTTTACCAGTTCCAGCTTTACCCATTATAGTAACTAAAGGTATATTATTATCGAGTAAAACATCTAATGCCATAGCCTGTTCTTCATTTCTTGGCTTTATGCCATAAGCATCTATATTGGTATCAACATGAACTATAGTATTAGTATCTTCTTTATATTTTCCTATCACTGCCTCATCATCTTCTTTTACTCTGTAGCAGAAATATGTATTAGGGTAAATAGAATGCTCGCCTTTAACTTCTATTTCTTTATTTTCTTCAAGTTCTTTTATATAAACGCGTGCATTATCTCCGGAAATGCTTTCTATACCTGTAAACAATGAAGATAATTTTTCTATCTTGTCAGTATTATAATCTTGAGTGTCTATTCCTAAACTTCTAGCTTTCATTCTCATATTAATATCTTTAGTTATAAGAATGACTCTGTGATTTTCGCATTTTATATTATAGGCACAAGATAGTATTTTATGATCCGGTATGTTTCCTGCAAATATCTTTTTGAATTCTTCTCTCTCTTCATTATTAACATCTATAAATACTTTACTTTTATTATCAAGCAAAGCACCTTTTTTGAATATATCTTTAGTTTTTTGAAGCTCCTCATTTTTTTCTACAATGACATCAAGTTCTCGTATAAACTCTCTGGCATTGAAATTGATTGTATCGCTTCCTTTTTTAAACTTATCAACTTCCTCCAAAACTGTAATAGGTATAACTATATTAGTTTCTTCAAAAGAAAATATTGACTTAAAATCATGAAGTATAACATTTGTATCAAATACGAACACTTTCTTATTAGGTATAAAATTCTCTGTCATCGCAAATCCTTAAAATGATTTTTAGCATAAAATAAATGCTATATAATAAGTATTGTACAAAATAAAGAAAAAATCAAATTCATTAAAATTATTTTATTAATTTTGCTTCTTTTAATATTCTATCAAACTCACTAAATACATCAGCTCCTTTGCTTAAATCTATATTATATTTTTTACCAGCTATTTTTATATTATAATTTACACTATCACATATAACACTTAAATTTTTATTTTTATGAATTATATCAAAATATGGACTTTTCATATCTTTATTTGTTTCATAATGTATATCGCTAACTTCAATAGCATTGTTTGAACAATATAAATAAAATGAATATGACAGTATATCTATATACTTTTTATTGGCTTTTACTGTATGCAAAATAAATATGTAATTATTACTTCTTTTTATTTTACCAGATTGTTGAGCATCTCTATTACTTTCAGTTATAAATCTAAATAATCCGGATTCTTTTATCAATAAATATTCATACCATTCTTTATTTTTTAAATTAGCATTTACAATAATATATTTTAATTTTTCTTCTAGACTCAATTTGTTATCTAATTTTAAAATCTTATCCAATAATTTTTTATAATACTCATCTGATTTATGTTTTTTACCACTAAAAATCCAATTCCAAGCTTCTCTATCTCTAAAAATATTTATTTTAGGAATATTTCCATAATACAAATGTGTCATACTAAAACCATAATCTTTAAAAACTAATAAAGCACTTTGGAACAAATTTAAAAAATTTAAATCATTAATTTTATCTATAATTTCTATAGTTAAAGATAAATATTTATTAAAATATTCAAAATTATCATTACTGAAATCTAAAAGAAAATCTATCCAACCAACAAGAAAGTTATCATCACTTGTTTTATTTAAAACACTTTCCCAATCATCTCCGGATTTTCTACCATCTAAAATTAATTTAGCTTTTCTTTGTTCTAATTTATACATTTCTTTATGAAAAGTTATCATTTTTTGATCATTTATTAAATACTCATAAATGTTTTTATATCCATCTGATATGCTTTCAAATAAATCAAAAAAATTTTTTATATAACTAGGTTTGTCAATTCTATAATTCTCTATTAAATGTCTGCAAACCCTATAATAATTATCAAAATCTAATTTTATTAAATCATTTATATCATCAATCTTATATGCAAAAGATAATAAAGCAAAAAAATAACAAATTTCTTTATTATCCATTTTTTTATTTGAAAATATATTAAAAAAATTATTTATCACTTTATTATCATTTTTCTCTAATAGAATAGTTATAGTATTATCTAATATTTCAATATTAGATATATTATTCTTTAATATATCAAAATAATTATATTCTAATACTTTTTCATTTAAATCATCAACTAAATAATTTTCATAATTATTGTATAAATCAGTTTTTTCTTTAAAATGAAAAAATAAAGAAGAATAATATAAGAAAGACAAACCTCTATTATCAAACTTATCTATTGTATTTATATCAAAAAAATAATCACTCCATTTATTATCAATATTACTTAATAATTTATAATATATTTTCAAATCAATATCTTTTTCTATATATGCTTTAATATTTTCATATATACTTAATTGCCTTCCTCTGGCATTCATTTTGATATATAACTCTTCACCTAAATTATATTCACCCATATTAAAAATCGAAAAAGTAATATTATTTAAATTATTAATGTATCTTTCTAAAGTTTGACTGTCTTTATCTTTTACTTTATCATAAATTAAATCCATCATATTAAGCATTGCCTTAATTGTAGGATCATTTTCTAAATCACTAGTAGTTCCAAATGTGCCTATAGATGATGTTATCTTATGTTTTGGTGAATGTTTCCTGTCTTTTAATTCTAAATTTTCTTCTATTAAAGATTCGCAAAAATATTGAGAACTTTCTCTAACACTGTATGAAAAATTAGACAGTATCTCCTTAATGTCATCAAAATTATCATTCATTTTATAAATAATAAAATATATAAGCCATAAAGTTGTTACTCTTTGTTGTCCGTCTATTAATATAAATTTATTATTTTCTTCATAACCATAAATAAAATCTATATGCAATTTATTTTGATTCTCTTCTAGTACATCAAAAATATTATATAAAAAAGATTTGGCCACATTAATTTTTGATTCTCTGCCTTGTGCATAATCTCTCTGTAATATAGGTATTTCTATATCATATTTTTCTAATAATTGTTTTAAACTAAAATTCATAACTATTTTCCTTACAATTAAAAATGTATTTCATTTCAAATATAACTTTCCATAGCTTTTATAATAGAATTTTTATAATCATCTCTATCTTCTTTGGTAAAATATTCAGGTAAAGTTTTATTTTTAGAAAATGCTTTTAAAAATACCATTCTAGTAGCAATAGGAATTAACTTTTCACCTAAATTATCTATCTCACGTCTTTTATCAGTAAACATTTTATTTCCTAATTTACTGTTGGAATCCTTATCTAACAAACATAAATTTGATATACTATTTAATGAGATATCATCTCTAAAATAATTATCAATATCATCAAATAATTTTGTTAATTCTTCTTTAAAATTTTTTTTATTATTAATTTTTAGAATAATATCATCTATAGATTTTTTCAAATCATTATCTTCTATATAAAATAAAACATCTTCTAGCCATAATTTTATTTCATTTGTATTATTTTTTTCTACTGCCTCTTTTATACTAACAGAATTTTGAGCATATATATGCTCTAAACTCCATTTTTCTAATTGGAATCTTGCAAATTTAAAATAATCAAAATTACCATCTTTATTATTGATGAGATAATCTATATTAAATAATACAAGTATTATAAAAATCTTTTTTTTATCATTATAAAAGTTTAAATCTTCTATATCATCATAAATACTATTATTTTTATTAAATACATAAGTAGATAAATAATTTTTAATTTTAATTAAAAGTTCATCATTAAATTTATTATTATCCTGAATACTTTCCCATATAGAATATATCTCATTAATCTTCATTATCTCACTTAATATTAAAAAACCTATGTAATGAAAGATTTGTCTATTAATTCTACTATTATCATTTAAAACATTACTTTTAGTTGTAAATGAATCTAAAGTATTTATGCATTTTTCTAGTCTCATCCATTCATCATTTAATTTATTTTCTTTATATAATTTATAAAAATATTCAAATAATGAATAATTTTTATTATTCATTACAGCTTCAAGATATACTCTAATCCTTAAAAAATCATCATTTAATGTATTATCTTCTTTTGTTATATATTTATCATCTATTTTTTTTAACACACAATATCTATAATCATTATTATATCTTAATTCTTTTTCTTCGTCGTACCATTTTTCAGCTATTTCATCTATATTTTCAATACCACTACTTTTTGATAGAAATAATGATTTAATATTTTCTTCTTCTAACAATGGTATTTTACCTATATTGAGTCTTATAAAAACATCTTCTTCTTTTTCATCATCTGCTATTTTATACCACAATACTTTACAGCTATTAAGTAATATATTAAAAAACTCATTTTTATTTACTTTACTACTGAAAAAATCTCCTATATTTTTATATGCCTGAAAAAAATAATAAAAATCAATATTTTTGGCATCACTCTCTTTTTTACTTGATATATTTTCCAAAAACTCTGATGATTGTTTTCTAGTTTCATACTTTATTGAAAAGAAAGATTTATTTTGAATATATTTAATTATTAAAAAATAGTTGTCAGTCTTTGCTGTCCGTCAATAACAATGTATTTGTCTTTATCTTTTTTTACAACTATAGGCTGTAGAGAATAAAAATCTTCATCACTTTTTTTATAATTAATAAAATCTGTAATATCTTCTAATAATGCATTTACTTCATTATCCCATCTATATCCTCTTTGATAACTTGGTATAAAAAAATTATTATTTTCTAACTCTTTAATAGGAATAAATCCATTTTCGATTGTTTTTAATTTCATTATGACCCCTATAAATATTTTAATAGAATTATATAAACAATTATAAATTAATCAATAAATTATATATAACTTTATATGTATTATAAAAATATATAAAATCCATTATATGCTTTTTAGGCATAAAACTATATAACACATAAATATTTGATATAATTTATTTTTTCTGTAAAATACAAATAAATTAAAACAAAGGAATAAATCAAATGAATATAGAAGAGTTTATAAAACACTGTAAAGAAGGCAATCCCATATCAAGCGAAGATAAAGAACTTGCACCGCTTTTATATGAATGCTCACAAAATGCAATAAAAGTAACAATGCAAATAAATAATTCTTATCATACTATAGATGAAGTGAGAAAATTATTTGAACAGTTAACAGGTGAAAAAATAGATGAAAGTTTTACATGTTTTCCTCCATTTTATACAGACTTTGGAAGAAATATAAAAATAGGAAAGAATGTATTTTTTAACACAGGCTGTTCATTTCAGGACAGAGGCGGAATCACTATAGGGGATAATGTATTTATTGGTATGAATGTAATTATTTCTACACTTAATCATGGAATAGAGATACAAAACAGAAGTACAACATATCCGTCAAAAGTAACAATAGGCAATAATGTTTGGATAGGTTCAGGAGCTAATATACTACCGGGCATTACAATAGGAGATAACTCAATAATAGCTGCCGGTACTTTAGTAAATAAAGATGTTCCTTCTAATGTGATAGTTGGAGGAGTGCCTGCTAAAATAATAAGAAATTTATAATAAACATTTAAAAACTAAAATTAATAATAAGGAGAGTTATATGAAAAAAATAATATTATCAGCAACTTTGATTCTAACTTTTTTAATATCTTGTAACAATATCCAATCAAAAAACAATCAAAATAAAGGAGGAGATGATATGGATACAAGAGTTTTTAAAATTTATACAAATATAGAAATGAAAAAAGTAAGATTTAAAAACCGTTACGGTATAGAAATAGCAGGAGATTTATATTTACCAGAAAACTATACTAATCAAAAAAATCCTGCAATAGTTGTATCCGGCCCATTTGGAGCAGTTAAAGAACAAGCTTCAGGATTATATGCTCAGGAAATGGCTACTTATGGTTTTGTTGCTTTAGCATTCGATCCTTCTTTTACTGGTGAAAGCGGCGGAGATGTAAGAAACACTTCTTCACCTGATATATTTACTGAAGATTACAGTGCTGCTGTAGACTATTTAGGTTTACTTGATTATGTAGACAGAAACCGTATTGGTGCAATAGGTATTTGCGGACTTTCTGGTATGGCTATTACTGCTGCAGGAACAGACACTAGAATAAAAGCTGTAGCAACTGCATCAATGTATGATATGTCAAGAGATATGAGTAAAGGACATCAGGATTATTATACTCCTGAACAAAGAAGAAAAATAAGAGAATATTTAAGCGAACAGCGTTGGAAAGATGCTGAAAGCAAAACTTATGCTTTAGGTAATCATGAACCTTATTTTGACGAGAACAATAATTTAATGGCTTCTGCAATGGTTGTACCTGAAGAGCTTCCAGAAAATGCTGATCCTGTATTTGCTGCTTTCTACAACTATTATGCTAAAAGAGCTTATCACCCTAGAGCTATAAACTTTGTTACTTCTTGGACTGCAACAATGCCTGTATCATTTTGGAATTTCCCTTTGATGGCTAATATTAAAGATGTTTCTCCTACTCCTATACTTTTAGTAGCAGGCGACAAAGCACATTCAAGATATTATTCTGAAGATGTTTATAAAGAAGCATTAGAACCAAAAGAACTTTTAATAATAGAAGATGCTGATCATGTTGATTTATATGATAATATGGAAAAAATTCCTTTTGAAAAATTATCTCAGTTCTTCAAAGATAATTTGAAATAATTAATAATATTTTTTTTCATTAGTATTCTCTTAATCCAAGTATTATTTTTATAATGCTTGGATTTTTATTTATGGTGATCATCAAATAACGCACGGTAAACAAAACTATATTTATAATAAAAATTATAATTATCAATTCATTTATATTATATAATTTTACTCATCGTGCGGTATGTTAATTTTTAACTTAAATAAAGCTTGGGCGGGCTTTATATTTACAGTGTAAACTATAAAGAAATAAATATAAAAATAACTAATAAAATTAAAAAGTATAAAGGGTGGGAATATATAAATAAAATTAAAAAATTTTATTCTCAACCCCACCCTCAAGATTTTATAATTTTATTTTGCATTAAAACTTATTTTATATTTTTTATTTTAATTAGAATTTATTAGCACCCACCCAAGTGTTTTTTTAATTTGTTATATTGATTACCGCACGATTAAATATTTTTTATTTATAGAAGTATTATAAAAAGAAAATATATTTATATTTGACGATTTGTTTACCGTGCGTTATGAACTAAATTTTATTATTACATTTGATTATTAAATTCATCTGTAAGCCTATCTAAAAATATTTTGGAAGCCCTTGAAAACTCCTGATTCTTCTTCCAAACTATATTAAGCCCAGATTCTAATTTGGGCTTTAAAGGTATAAAACAAATATTTTCATTATGCATGTTGTCAATTAATTTATCTAAACATAAAGCATACCCCATACCTTCCTTAACCATAATTAATGCATTGTAAATTAAATTATAAGTAGCAACTATATTTAACTTATCAAAAGTATCAGAAAACCACCTTGAAAAATCATTATCCTGCATTTCAGTTTCCATTACCTGCCTCGATATTATCAAAGGTATATTTAATAAATCAGTTTTTATTATACTTTTCTTTTTCGCAAGCTCAGAATCTTTTTTCATGATTAGCCCCCAAGTATCTTTAGCAGGCACTTTTAAATAATCATACTTTGATAAATCAGCAGGATCTATCAATAAACCAAAATCTAATAAACCTTTATCAAGTTTTTCTGTTATATCCTGAAAATTTCCGCTGTAAATATTATATTTTATATGCGGGTAAGTTTCTTGAATATCTTTCATAACAGAAGCAAGCAAACTCATAGCCCAAGTCTCCCCTGCCCCAATGAAAATATCTCCTGCTATTAATTCATCTGTAAAATTAAACTCTGCTCTAGTTTTATCTATCATATCAATTATTTCTTCGGCTCTTTTTTTTAATAAAATGCCTTCAGGAGTGAGAACTATATTATTATGCTTTCTTTCAAAAAGTTTATGTCCTATGTCCCTTTCAAGCATATTTATTTGACGCGATAGATTAGGCTGAGTTAAATTAAGATACTTGGCTGCTTTGGTAACATTGCCTTCTCTTACAGTTGTTAAAAAATATTTTAAAGCCCTGATTTCCATATACTCTCCGAAATACATAAACTTTTTATATTCTATAATAATGCTATAATAATGTAAATAATTAGTTATTGAATATTAATTTGACTATTATTTGTTATATTTAATTTATATAAAAAACTAAAATTGACAATTTCAATTATTTGATTATAATGTAAAACTTACTGGAGTTTTTTACTATGAAAAAATTATATAAAAATCTATATGTAGGTAATGACAGAGATTGCGAAGAGTTTAAAGGGGCTATAGTTCATGCTTGCCAAAGCTGTTTTGTTAGAGGCGTAAGAGGAAATATAGGAGATAAAAAAGTTTATCAAAATAATAATGATTTATATTTGAATTTACTCGATATAAGCAGTTTATCTTTTGAATATGCTTTTCCTATGATAAAGAGAGCTATGGAATTTATAGATGAACATATAAATGATATGGAAGTATTGGTTCATTGCAATTTCGGTATGTCAAGATCTCCATCTATAGCACTTCTTTATATGGCAAGAAAAGGCTATATAAGTAATACTTCATTCAAAGATGCTTTAAGAGATTTTCATGAAATATACACTTACTATTCACCTGGAATGGGAATGTATAGATACTTCGATAATTATTGGTACGAAATAATGAGTTTTTAGCATTATAGCGAAATACTTGACAATATAAAATATTTGTATTATACTATTACATATAAATCTTCGGGGCTAGGTGAAATTCCATACCGGCGGTAAAGTCCGCGAGCCTTTTTGATGTTCCTTATTCAAAAACGGCAGATTTGGTGCGATTCCAAAACCGACAGTTAAAGTCTGGATGGTAGAAGATAAAATTAATGTAAACTACTACATAAAATAATGGCTCTAATTGTTATTTTTTAACATTTAGAGTTTTTTTGTTTACAAGTCAAAAAATCCGCCAAATTAAAAAACCCAAAGATTAATAAAAAATATTTTTTTAAGAGTATTAGCATTATGCAGAACAATATGCATGAAAAGTACATGAAAATAGCTATAGAAGAAGCTAAAAAAGGAGAAGGTTTTACAAGTCCTAATCCTTTGGTTGGTACTGTTATAGTGAAAGATGGAAAAGTTATAGGCATTGGATACCATAAAAAATGCGGTGAAAATCATGCAGAGATTAATGCTTTTTTAGATGCCAAAGAAAAAGGCGAAAATGTTGAAGATGCTGATATATATGTAACTTTAGAGCCTTGTTCTCATTATGGAAAAACTCCCCCTTGTGCTGATGCTATTATAAAAAATAAATTAAAAAGAGTGATTATAGGATGCGTTGATTCTAATCCTAAAGTGGCAGGAAATGGAATAAAAAAATTAAAAGATGCTGGCATTGAAGTTATAGTAAATGTGCTTGAAGAAGAATGCAGAAAATTAAATGAGGTTTTCTTCCATTATATAGCTAACAAAAGACCATTCATTGTTATGAAATATGCTATGACTATGGATGGTAAAATAGCTACTGTAAGCGGAAAATCAAAATGGATAACTTCAGAAAAAACTAGAGAGCATTCTCATAGATTTAGAAATAAATACTCTGCTATAATGGTTGGAATAAATACTGTAATAGAAGATAATCCTACACTTAACTGCAGACTTCCAAATACTAGAAATCCTATAAGAATAATTTTGGATAGTTCATTAAAAATAGATTTGAATTCTAATATTTGTAAAACAGCAAAAGAAATAAAAACTTTTATAGCTACTATTAGCAATGATGATAAAAAAATAAAAGAACTTGAAAATGTTGGAATAGAGATAATAAAAACAGAAAATGATAATGGCAAAGTAAGTTTAAAAGATTTGATGAGAATACTTGGAGAAGAAAAAGATATTGACAGTGTGTATGTTGAAGGCGGTGCTGCTTTACATGCTAGTTTATTAAAAGAAAAGTTAGTAAATAAGGCTTTGATTTATATAGCACCAAAAATATTCGGAGGTATTGAAGCAAAAAGCCCTATAGGAGGCGAAGGAATAGATGATCCTAATGATGCTGTTAAACTTACTGAAGGCAGCATAACAAAAATAGAAGACGATTTATTTTTGGAGTATTATATAAAATATTAATTTATAAATAAAATATATTAGCTTTATATAGAATTAATTTGCACTTTTTGGTACTTTTTGCGGCGGGAAAAAGTACAGAAATTATTTAAGAGAGAAAATATTAATAATGTTTACTGGTATAGTTGAAGAAATAGGAACTGTTAAATCTGTACAAAGCAAAGTTATAACAATAGAAGCTAGCAAAATATTTGATGATTTGCATTTGGGTGATAGCGTTGCTGTTAATGGTACTTGTTTAACCGTATCTAGCTTTGATAATAAAATATTTAATGCAGATGTTACTCAAGAAACTTTGAACCGTACTAATTTAGGAAGTTTAAAAAACGGAAGTAAAGTTAATCTTGAAAGAGCTATGACTTTAAGCGGAAGATTCGGCGGTCATATA
>CASGDY010000063.1 GCA_949300355.1 uncultured Brachyspira sp. | reverse complement strand
GGCAGATATTGCTGAGCTTGCCTGTGCTGCTAATCTTGTTAATTGTTTTCCATTGTCTTTAAACTCTTCATAAGTTTTATCTACATACTCATCTATTGCAGTTTTCTCTTCTTCTGTTAAATCCTTGTCATAAGGCATAGGTAAATTAAAGTCCATACTAAACTCCGATTAAATATGTTTTATACTATATATTATATGCATAAATCATTGAAATTCAAGCTCTATTACTATATATAATATTTTCAATTATCATCTGTATCATCTTTAGAAACATCTTCGGCTGATATATCTATAATATTGCTTTTTTCATTATGTTCTATTTTTTTAGTTTCTTCAATTTCTTCTGCATCATCTTCTTTATATATGCTCTTTCCTTCTATTTTATCATTTAATTTTTCTAAAAGATTTTCAAAGCCTTCATCAAAATCATCTACCGCATTCATTATAATTGAAAAAATATCCATAAAGTACTCCTTTGTATTATTTTGTTATTTTATTATTATAAAGCATATATATGACAAAAAATGTCGCTTTATTCATACAATTCTATTTTTTTGAATTTTATAAATAAAGCTATAAGCTTAATAAACGCTTGGGCGGGTGCTATAATTTCTTTATTAGCTTTAAGTATAAATAAATTAAAAATTGCAGATTATAGTAATAAAAATAAAATGTCGGGGTATGTAAATAAAGTTTTAAAACTTAATTACACTCGCCCACCCTTTAGGTTTTTTGATTTATTCTGTAATTTTTGAATTATTTTTCTTTTTTATTTCAAACAGTTATTTTAGCTGCCCACCCAAGATTTTTTTAAATTTATAGCGAATATACCGCACGCACAAAAAAGCTAAAAATATAAATTTATGTTATAATTCAAATTGCATTATGTTTTTAAATTTTGCTCACCATGAGTTCAGAGATATATCATTTTTATCTTTAATATAAAAATAGGTATCCCAATTTGTTTGGAATACCTAAAACTTTTATTATAATATTTTAATTAATTACATCGCCTCTGCTTCATTAGAACCAGTATTATCACTGGAATTGAATTTGTCCATATCCACTTCCTTGCAGATTTTTCCTGTAACAGCAGCAGTAACCATACCATCATTAACATTGAGCATAGTTCTTCCCATATCAATAAGAGGCTCTATTCCTAAAAGTATAGCTACTAAACCTACAGGAAAACCTAAAGCTGAAAGCGTAATCAAAGCGGCATTTGTAGCTCCTCCTCCAACTCCGGCAATTCCGAAACTTCCAATAGCAATTATTATAACAGCCTTTATTAAGAAAGCAGGTTCAAGAGGATTAATACCCAAAGTAGGTGCAATCATAGCAACTACCATAGCAGGATAAATACCAGCACATCCATTCTGTCCTATAGTTACGGCAAGAGAAGCTGATAAATTTGAAACTCCTTCAGATATGCCCATCTTATCTTTTAAAGCTGAAACAGTTAAAGGTAAAGTACCGGCACTTGTTCTTGATGAGAAAGCAAATGTTAAAACTGTAAATGCTTTAGTATAATATTTTATAGGATTATATCCAAATATCATAAGTATTATACTATGAACTATAAGCATAATTATTATAGATATATAAGAAGCTAGAAGGAATTGACCTAATTGAGCGAATGCATTCAAATCGCTTGTAGCCATGAATTTAGCCATAAGAGCTAATACGCCGAATGGAGTTAATCTCATAACGAAAGCTACTATCTTCATAACAACATCATGTAAAGACTGCATAATTTTTTGAAAGAATTCAAAAACTTCAGGCTTTTTCTTTCTAAGTCCCAAAGCAGAAGAACCAACTAAAGCTGCAAAAAATACAACTGAAAGTGTAGGCGATCCTCCCATACCGGCTAATGCTGCAAATGGATTTGTAGGTATGATATCTAATAATTGCTGAGGAACTGGTCTTGATGAAAATTCTTCCAATCTTCCCTCATAATTTGAAGCACCTTTTGATATATCGCCTACTAATGACTGAAGTTTTGAAGCATCTAAGCCAAATCCTTTAGCTGTTAAAAATCCTACTAAAGCAGATATTGCTGTTGTTATCATTAGTACGCCAATAATTATCATAGTCATTTTGCCCAGATTGTTACTATTGCCTTTTATATTAATAAGTGCCATAGTTATAGAAACAAAAATTAAAGGCATAACTAACATCTGTAAAAGTCTTACATAACCGTTACCTACCACATTG
Source organism: uncultured Brachyspira sp. (assembly GCA_949300355.1). Taxonomy (GTDB): domain Bacteria; phylum Spirochaetota; class Brachyspiria; order Brachyspirales; family Brachyspiraceae; genus Brachyspira. The sequence goes on along the minus strand of CASGDY010000063.1, from coordinate 12,165 downwards.
TACCAAACGATACTTTGATTTACTATTTCCATATTTGAGGCATAAACTGTTCTAAGTACAAACCCCAAAGCCAAGCCTAAAATTAAGGCCGATAATACTCTAATTGTGAAATTCATATGCTTCTTTTGCATAAAATAAAGTAATCCAATTAGAGCAAGCAATATTATAACATTAATTACAATATAAAGTCCCATATAAATACTTCCTTTTAATATTTTTAATGCATTCTAATATAATATAGTTTTGAAAAAATTGATAGTATTATAATCAGGACTCTTTAACGCACGGTAAGTGAAATTTTATAATATAATAAAATTTGTATTTATGAATAAATATATATTTTAAATTTAGCTATGCGTGCAGTGTATGCTCTAAAAATTTAAATAAATCTTGGGCGGGCAGCTAAAATGACAGTTTGAAATAAAAAAGAAAAATAATTCAAAAATTACAAAATAAATTAAAAAGTCTAAAGGGCGGGCAAATGTAAGTAAATTTTAAAACTTAATGCATACCCGATAATTTATTATTTTTTAATCAAATTTAGATTTTTAATTTAATTAGAATATATGCTTACTATTTTTAATATTATTTCTGTCATTTTCTCTAAAGACTGAACAGGAATGTATTCAAATCTGCTGTGAAAATTTTCTCCTCCAGCTGATAGATTCGGACAAGGCAATCCTCTAAAAGATAATCTAGCCCCATCAGTACCGCCTCTAATAGGTACGATTTTTTCTTTTATTCCGCATTCATTAAAAGCCTTTTTGGCATTATCTATCAAATGCATATGAGGAAGTATTTTTTCTTTCATATTATAGTAGCTATCTTTAATATCACATATAAATGTATTGTCGCCGTATTTTTTATTTAGAAAATCACAAATATTTTTTATGAATTCTTTTTTATGATTGAACTTCTCTAAATCATGATCTCTTATAATATATTCAAGTTCTGCTTTCTCTTCAGTGCCTTCTATATATGATAAATGATAAAAACCTTCATACTTTTCTGTATACTGTGGTTTTTGTTCTGCTGGAAGCATAGAATTAAATTCCATTGCAAATAAAATAGCATTCTTCATTTTATTTTTAGAATATCCCGGATGAACATTTACCCCATTAACTGTTATCTTACAAGAAGCAGCATTAAAATTCTCATACTCTATTTCGCCAATCTCTCCTCCGTCTATAGTATAAGCAAAATCAGCATTAAACTTTTCAATATCAAAATATTCAATACCTTCCCCTATTTCCTCATCTGGAGTGAAAGCTATTTTTATTTCTCCATGCTCTATTGCTTTATCATTCATTAAAATTTCAGCCATAGTCATAATTTCTGCAATTCCGGCCTTATCATCAGCACCTAAAAGTGTTGTTCCATCTGTTACTATTAAATCATTGCCTATATATTTATTTAAATTATCAAACTTTTTACTGCTTAAAACTATATTTTTTTCTTTGTTTAAAACAATATCTTTACCGTCATAATTTTTGATAATATTAGTTTTTATATTTTCTCCCGGTGCATCTTCATTGGTATCTAAATGTGCAATGAATCCTAATTTAGGTTTATCCTCTTTTCCTTTAGATGCAGGTATCGAAGCATATACAAAAGATTTATCATCGACATAAGCATTATCAATACCCATTGTTTTTAATTCATTAACTAAATATTCAGCAAATACTCTTTGTCCTTCTGTACTTGGAGTTTGATTCTCATTTCTGCTGTTTGAAGTAGTATTAAAAGATGTATATTTTATAAATCTCTCATAAGTTTTCATACAATATTCCTTAAAAAACGATGATTAAATATTAACAAAATTATTTAATAATTCAATACATAATTTTCATACCCCGCCCTTTAAAATTTTCTGCTTAATCTACACATTTTAACTTAAATTAACTTTATTGTTTTATTAGAAATGTTAGCACCCGCCCAAATGTTATTTAAATTTAAAATCTATTTAATTGGCTATTTTTTATAATCAAAATTTTGTTTTTAATTAATCAATATTTATAATTTAGTTTTGCGTGCGGGTTAGTATACAGTAAATTTAAATAAATTTATGGTGGGAATCTATATTTTAATATTAGGCAATTAATAAAAATGAAGTTCAAATTTTTTATTTACATTGAAAATAGTAATTGGAGGGATTTATAATAAATCTTAAAAACAAAAAAATAGCGGCTGATAATATTTAATTAACAACCGCCATCTTTATTTTATATTCTATCTTTAAGCTATTAACTTATTATAGAACAGGACTTTCATGCATAGCTTTGATTCTAGTCCATCTTCTGTCAACTTCTTTTTGGAAAGAGTCAAGTAAGTCTTGATGTTTAAGAAGGTGTTTAGTTTTACCCATCATTTTCAACCATTCAGTAACAGGTAATTTTTTATCATCAGCTATCATAGTAGTAATAGTAGTGATACCATGTTCAACTTCATATAATGGGAAGAAGCAGCAATCAACAGCAGCTTTAATAACTTCTTTACCCATATCATCAGGAGATTTCCAGTTCAATGGACAAGCGATAAGAAGTTTAACAAAAGCAGTACCATGATGATTAGCATACCACTGAGCTTTAGCAGCTTTTTTGATCAAATCTAAAGGATAAGATTCACAGCCAGTAGCAACATAAGGTATATGACAACCAGCAAATATTTGAGCAACATCTTTGTGGTTAAACTGTTTACCAACTTCAGCTTTACCAACGTTAGAAGTAGAAGTTCTATGTCCTATAGGAGTAGAGAATGATAATTGGTTACCAGTGTTCATGTATCCTTCATTATCATATTCTAATATAATCATTTTGTGATTTCTAATAGCAGCACCAATAGAAGGTCCCATACCTATATCATGACCACCGTCACCAGTAACCATTATGAAAGTAGGATCTTCAGGCCCTTGTATTTCTCCTCTTCTTTTTCTTTCATGATACATTTCAACAACACCAGAAAGAGTAGCAGCACCGTTTTGGAATAAGTTGTGAACATAAGTAGTTCTATAAGAGCTGTAAGGATAACCAGTAGTAACAACCATAGAACAACCTGTATGTACTAAAAGAACAACCTCGCCTTCGATACCTTTCATGAAAGTATTTATACCAGAGAATATACCACAACCGTTACAAGCACCATGACCTTGAGCATAACGATAAGCTTTACCAGTTAACTCTCTAAGAGGCGGAACTTTAACTTCAAGTTTATGAGTTTGTTCGTTCATAGTAACAGTAATACCAGATTTTTGGCTCTCTAAAGTAAGAGGTTCATGTATAGGTTTCATTTCAACACCAGCATGACCCATATATTGTTCTAAGTAAGCATGTTTTTCAACAGAACCAGGGTTAGCTAATTCTTTTAAACCTAATTCAAATAATTCTTTAGCTTTTTCAAGAGTAAATTCAGTACCGCCAAGACCATAAACTCTGCTTACAATAGAAGATTTATTGTTTACATCGTTTTTCAAAGCAGCTCTGATTTCAGTAGACATATTACCGCCCATACCAGAGTATGAATCTTGTCTGTCGCCTACTACAACAACTTTAACATTAGCTAATAATTTTTGTAATTCTTTTTCAGGGAAAGGACGAATTTGAGTAATAGCGAAAGCACCTATTTTAAGGTTAGGATTAGCTTTTTTCATTTCGTCAACGGCTAAAGTGCCAGTTTCATAAGCAGAACCGCAAAGCATTAAAGCAACTTCAGCACCTTCCATATTGTAAGTTTCTATAGGAGAGTATTTTCTTCCAGAAAGAGAAGCAAACTCTTCAAATACATCTAAGATAATAGCTCTAGAATCTTCTAAAGCTTGAGAAAGCTGTAATTTACTACCAGTTAACTCATCTTCATTCATGTAAGGTCCAATTGTAACAGGATTTTTTCCTGGTTCAACTGAAGTAACTTCAGGAATATAAGTACCTAAGAAGTCTTGTACATCCTTATCATTTTTGAATAAGTGTATTTTTTTCTTCTGGTGAGAAGTAAAGAATCCGTCAGAAGAAACTATGATAGGAAGTTTAGCTCTTTCAGCAATTTTTAAAGCAAAGATATTGAAGTCATAAACCATCTGAGTAGTATGAGCCATAATGATGATCCAACCAGTGTTAAGAGCCATCATAATATCAGATTGGTCACATTTAATATCTAATGGACCAGAAACAGTTCTGTTTACAACGTTTAATACCATAGGGAATCTGGTACCTGATTGAACAGGTAATTGTTCCATAGCAAAAAGAAGACCGTTAGCAGAAGTAGCATTGAATACTCTACCGCCAGCAGTAGCAGCACCATAACAGATACCAGCAGCACCATGTTCACCGTCACCAGGGATCATGCAAACAGTATGTCTTCCATTAGCTTTCATTTCATCTAAGTACTCAGCAATTTGAGTAGATGGAGTGATTGGGTAATAACCCATTACGTGATAATTGATTTGAGCGGCTGCAATGGCTGCTAATTCATTACCACTTTCAAGTATGTTTTCTTGTTCAGCAAGATTATATTTGTTAGCCATTTATTCGCTCCTTATTATTTTTTATAACGTCTGTATGTAAGTTCATCAACATTACATTCTGCTTCTACTTCTATTCTTAAAGCTTGTTCTTCTTTAGGAAGCTGTTTAGGAGCATAAGGTCCTTTAGGGCAAGCTCTAACGCATTTTAAGCAGCCTTTACAATATTGATAATCAATACCCATCATATTCATAACATTTGTTTTAGAAGCATCTTTTCTATCAACACCTCTTTCCCAAACGATACAAAGGTCTGGACAAACAACTTCACAGTTAGCACAGTCTATACAGTTTTTAGGATTGAATACTGGGATATTACCTGTACGAGTAACTTGTAAATCTTTCAAAGTAGAGTTACCAGCAGCATTGATATAACCGCCTGTTAATTGGTTGTTTTTACCATATACAGGTTCTGGTTTTTTGTAAGGTATATATGGATATTTACCATCAGCTTTGAATTCTTTAACAACAGAATCGCTTCCGCCTCTTCTGAAAGCTTCAACGTTAGGTTCTACTAATTCAGGTTTTTTACCTGAGAATTGCTTTCTAATTTGCTCTTCAAATTTAGCAGAATCTATAAAGTCAAGCTGATTAACCATAGCACCCATAATGATAGTGTTAGCTGCTTGTGAAGGAAGTTTCAAATCATTAGCGATTTTAATAGCATCAACACAAACTACTTTACCGCCATGTAATTTAGCGAAATCTCTTGCTTCATCAGGTGTTTTATTAGTGTTAAAAATAACAATAGCATCTTCTTTAACACCAGCTAATGTCATAGGGTTTTTAAGAAGATTCATATGGAATACAGCCACAACATGAGGCTCTTCTACTGTAGAGTTTACTCTAACTTCTGTATCAGAAAATCTTACGAAAGATTTAACTGGTGAACCTTTCTTTTCTGAACCATAACTTGAGAATGCAGCACCATAGAAACCTTGAGTTAAAACGCCTACTTCTGCAAGCATTTTACCAGCACTGTTGGCACCCATTCCGCCTATACTTTCGAGACGAATCTCGAAAAAGCCTAAATCATTGACTTTTGGGAGTTTCACGATTTTTTCTCCTTTATTTAATTAAAATGAGATTTTGGGAATAAACATTAAAAGTATACTACTTTTAAAATTAATATACTGTCAATGTTTATATATTGTACTATAAATAAGATAAAAGTCAAATTCATTATAGTTATTTTACTATATAATGTATATTTTTCCAAAAAAATATTATTTAAATATAAAAATGCTTTACATATGCATAAAAATATAAAAATAATTTGACTTTACATATTGAAAATAATATACTAATAAGTGTACTATTCAAAGAAACAAGCCCATATAAAAACAATGATTATTTAAGGATTATTTTATGAAAAAGAGATTCAATAGTTTATCTGTACAAATCCCAATTGTAGTTAATATTTTTATAGCTGTTCTTCTTTTTATTTCTATTTTTACAATAGTAAGAATGTCAAACAAAGCTATAGATGAATCAACATCTGATGGTTTTCAATCAACTTTAAGAGGATATGCCACATATTTTGATTCTCTTGTAACAAATCAGCTAATTTTGGCAAATACATATTCTTCTTTTACTTTTGTTATAAACTATATGGAAAATAGAGATGCACAAACAGAAACGAATATGCTCAATGTATTAAAAATGATGGGATCTAAAAATCCGTATGTTATAAGTTTATCTTTAATCGAAAAAGACGGTACAATAATAAATAATTCTGAAGGCAATAATATAGATGTAGGTAAAAATGTTTCTAGTTTGTATCCTGATTTATGGAAAAAATACGATGCTGTGAAGAGACCTAGCTTATCTGAATCTATGTATAAAGATGCAAATGGAAACTGGATTACAGCAATTATAGCACCTGTAAATTCAAGAACAAATAATACATATCTCGGAGGGCTATTAATAATAATAGATTGGCAAAAGATAGTAGATGAAATAACAGAAACAGCAGATAAATCTCTTAATGAATGGGTAAGATTATGGCTATTTAATAAAGACACTATGATATTAACTCATAACCTTCCTAGTTATTTGGGTATTAATTTTACGCAGGTAGCCTCTATAGTTAATGAACCTGAAGGGCTGATTATATTTGAAAATGACGGAATGCCAAAAATATGTTTTTATGTGGCTATAAAAAATCAGCCTTGGCAAATAGGTTTTTCTATGCCTCTAAGTTTTTTAACACAAAAAAGTACAAATATATTGAAAGTAGGTATTTTAATAGGAGTTTTAGGACTTATACTAAGTTCTGTAATAGGATTCTTCTATATAAGAAACTTGATGAGTCCTTTAAAAATACTTGTAGAAGAAGCTGAAGAAATGTCAAGGGGAGAATTTATACTTAGAAAATTCAAATTTAAGAAAAATGAAATCGGAGATATAGCATACTCTTTCAAAAATATGAGAGATGCTATGGTAAAAATAATCAATGAAGTTAATGCTACTTCAGAAAAAATAAATAATGCCGCAGCAAATCTTACACAAGGAAGTGATGATCTATCAGCTAGAACAGATGCTCAGGCTTCTAGTCTTGAAGAAACTGCTTCTGCTATAGAAGAGATGGCTTCTACAATTAAATCATCAGCAGAACATTCTGTAGAAGGAAATGATATGATGATAGCTTCTAAAAAGGCTGTAGAAAACGGAGCAAGCGTTATATCCGAAACTACTAAAAACATAGAAGAAGTTTATGAATCTAGCGAAAAAATAAAAAGTATTACTAAAACAATAGAAGATATTGCTTTCCAAACTAATATACTTGCACTTAATGCTTCTGTAGAGGCAGCAAGAGCAGGAGATCAAGGAAGAGGTTTTGCGGTTGTAGCTTCTGAGGTTAGAAACTTAGCTCAAAACTCACAATCATCAGCAAAAGACATAACATTACTTATAGAAAACATTTATGAAAAAATTAATAAATCAGCTGAAACTGCTAGAGAATCTCAAGCTATATTTAATGATATACAATCCAAAATAGACGGTACAGCAAAGATAATGCAGGAGATAAGTACAACAGCGGTAGAACAGCAGACAGGCGTGGATCAGGTAAATATAGCAGTATCTAAAATAGATGGTATAACTCAGCAAAATGCTGCTTTAGTTGATGAAACTACAAACTATGCCAGAGAATTATTAGAACAGTCAGAAAATTTAAAAAATATTATGACTTTCTTTAAAATGGATTAAAAAATTATGATTTAAATATATTAGGAGGTATTTATATCATGAAAAAAAAATTTAATAGCCTAAATATTCAAATACCTATGGTAGTTAATATTTTTATAGCATTACTTCTAATTATTTCTATATCTACTTTGGTACATATGTCAAAAACAGCTATAGACAAAGCTTCATATGACGGATTTGCTACTACAATAAAAGGGTATTCCACTTTTTTTGATTCTCTAATTGAAAATCAGTTAATTTTATCAGATACTTATGCTTCTTTTACTTTCGTTATAAATTATATGCAAAACAGAAATCCTGAAGCTGAAAGTAATATGCTTACAGTATTAAAACTTATGGGGGCAAAAAACCCATATGTAAAAAGCCTATCTTTGATAGAAGCTGATGGAACTATATTAAATAATTCTGAAGATAATAATACCGATGTAGGTAAAAAAGTAGCTGATCTGTATCCGGATTTATGGAGAAGATATGATCCTGTAAAAAAACCTACTCTAGCTGATGCTATATATAAAGACTCTGACGGAAAATGGATTACAGCTATAGCTTCTCCGGTTAGGTCTAGAACTGATAATACTTATCTTGGCGGAATGCTTATTATATTAGATTGGCAGAAAGTTATAGATGAAATATCTGCTACTGCAGGTGAAGTACTAACACATTGGATAAGATTATGGGTATTTAATAAAGATACTTTGCTTGTAATGCATAATGTACCAAGTGAAGTTGGTAAACTTGCTCCTGTAGAAGTAAAAACAATAGTTAATAATATTGAAGGAAAATTGGAATTCCAAAATGATGGTATGACAAAGGTATGTTTATATACAAGCCTTAAAAATCAGCCTTGGAAAGTTGCTTTCTCTATGCCTCTTAGCTTCATTGAACAGCAAAGTACCAGAATATTAATAATTGGAATTATAATAGGAATTATAGGAATAATACTAAGTTTTGTTATTGGATTCTTATATATTAAAAAGATTATTAGTCCTTTGAAAATACTTGTAGAAGAAGCTGAAGAAATGTCAAGAGGAGAATTCATACTTAGACAATTTAAATTTAAAAGAAATGAAATTGGCGATATAGCATATTCATTTAAAAACATGAGAGATGCTATGGCTAAAATTATTAATGAAGTTAATGCAACTTCAGAAAAAATTAATAATGCTGCTGCTAATCTTACTCAAGGAAGTGATGATTTATCAGCTAGAACAGATGCTCAGGCTTCCAGTCTCGAAGAAACTGCTTCTGCTATAGAAGAGATGGCTTCTACTATAAAATCTTCTGCTACTCATTCTGTAGAAGGAAATGATATGATGATAGCTTCCAAAAAGGCCGTAGAAAATGGGGCAAGTGTTATAGCTGAAACTACTAAAAACATAGAAGAAGTTTATGAATCTAGTGAAAAAATAAAAAGCATTACTAAGACGATAGAGGACATTGCTTTCCAAACTAATATACTTGCACTTAACGCTTCTGTAGAGGCAGCCAGAGCAGGAGATCAGGGAAGAGGTTTTGCGGTTGTAGCTAGTGAGGTTAGAAACTTGGCACAAAACTCTCAATCATCTGCTAAAAACATAACATTGCTTATAGAAAACATTTATGAAAAAATTAATAGATCAGCTGAAACTGCTAGAGAATCACAATCTATATTCAATGATATACAATCAAAAATAGATGGTACTGCAAAAATAATGCAGGAAATAAGCACAACAGCAGTGGAACAGCAAACAGGTGTTGATCAGGTAAATATAGCGGTATCTAAAATAGACGGCATAACTCAGCAGAATGCTGCTTTAGTTGATGAAACCACAAACTATGCTAGAGAATTATTAGAACAGTCTGAAAACTTAAAAAATATTATGACTTTCTTCAAAATGAATTAATATTTAATTTATTATCAGCTATGAAATTTTATTGACAAATAATCTTTATTTTTTGTATATTAAAATTGTAACAATTGTTGAATTTATTTTAGGATTATCTATGAAAAACTATGTTAAAATTGTGATAACCTCTATCACATTCTTATTACCAGCTTCTTTATTAAATGCTCAAGAAAAATATACAAATGCAATAATGCCGCCGCTTCCAAATGCATTCGATATGTTTATAGGAAGAGAAGGAAACAATGAACTTCCTCAATATATAAAACCTGATTATTTTAGAGACGATTATAAAAGAAAACTTCCAAATCCTAATGATGAAAATTTAGGCTTCTTTCAAAAGTACCCTATAGAATTTCATTTAACTGCTAATTTTTCTTATGCTGCTCATACAAATACTTTTAATTTAAGAGATACTTTTGCAACTATTGGACAAACATTTCATAATAATTATATACAATTCACAGGATTCATAACCGCATATGGATATTTTGACACTCATAACCCAGATATAGAATATCCATATATAAAAGAGAATGCAGGACTTTATGACGGAGGAGTACAAGCTGTATTTATTGATAGAATATTAGTATCAGCTAGAGGAAGAGCTACTTTCGATATTAATACTACTACTTTCATGCTTATGCCGCACTATTATGATACAACATTAAACCCAGCAAATATTGATACGCCGGATTATTATATACCTCAAGTATTAAATGGTCCCGGTATAAGAGTTGGTTTTATAGGAAATCATTATGAGACCTAATATTGAGTTTAGATTCTTATACGAACATGAAAATAGAATGGAGCCTCAGAATTATCATATAAGTTTATTTGAATCATTGGTTCAGGCATCTGCTGCATTAAGATTCCCTCTCATGAATGAAACTATTTGGCTTAATGCCATTGCTGAATATACTTGGAGGGAAAATGATGCTCATTATATTCGTTTAGAACAGGGATTTGAGTGGTATATGTTAAACATTGCTTTGAGAGAAATGGTTCATATAAAAGACAAACAGGCTAAAGCCTATTTAGAATATGCTATATTTGGTAAATTTAAAGCAGGACCTGCTGAATTCAATGTAGGTTTCCAAGGTTCTACAGATGGAAGATATTATATTGCAGGAAATGTTAAACTTTAATGACTTGTAGTATTTTCCTTATAATATATAATAATACTCTAATAATTTAAGGAGGGTTACTATGAAAAAAATAATATATACAATATTAACTTTATCTATATTATCAATATATGCCTATGGCGGTTCAATAGCCTTAAGCGAAGTGCCTAAAGCTGCTATAGCATTTGCTGATAAATATTTTTCTGATTATTATTTATACAGAGCAACTGAAATGGGAGGTTCTTATTCTTTAATATTTAAAGGCGGACTTAAAATATATGTTAATGTCAATGGAGAATGGAGAACTATAGACGGCGGCGGAGAAGAAATATCTATAGCTTATGTAGAAGATAAAGTTAGAAATGCTATTAAAAAAGAATTCCCTGATGAAAAAGTTGTGAGTATACAAAAAAACAGAAAAGATTATAACATAGAGTTCAAAAGCAGAAGAAAAATAGTTATAGATTTTGATGGAAATATAACTAAAAAATGGAGAGATTAAATTTTTGAAAACTATATAAAATAAAAAGTACAAACATAATAATTTAAAAAATTGGAGATAATGGGGCTCGAACCCACGACCCTCACAATGCCATTGTGATGCTCTCCCAAACTGAGCTATATCCCCTTAATTAAGATTGGGATATTTTAAATTATTTTTAATGAAAAGTCAATCAGTATTATTGTTTTAGTTTGTTTAATAACGTTTAACAGTATAATATAAATTACCGCACGTTAAACAATTTTTAATAGTAAAACAAAATCTAAATAATAAATAAATCAAAAAATATTTAGCTTTATTCTACGTGCGGTGAGTATGCTGCAAATTTAAAAAAATCTTGGGTGGGCAGCTATAATAACTGAACAAATCAAAAAGATAAATTAAATTTAAAATACAGTAAAAAATAAAAAGCCTAGAGGGTGGGGGAGTGTAATTAAATTTTAAAACTTTATTACATTCCCCGCCCTTTATTCTTTATAACTAACTTTTAAATTTTAATATTAACTATCTTTATAACTTAATCAGAAATTTCAGCACCCGCCCAAGCATTAATTAAATTTAGAATTTCTTTAACGCACGTTAAACTAAATTTCAAATATAGAAAAAAGTTATGAATGATAATCAAATTATATTTATAGCTTTATTCTCCGTGCGGTAATAATAAAATTTATTAAATAAAATCATGAACTAAATATTGTTTATATTTTTTCATTTAGTTATATAATATATACCTAAACAATGATATTTTGCCAAAAATTATTTTATTATTTGTGGGGACTAGCCCCCACACCCCCACTTCTTTTGTTGCCACATATGAAGTACGCCTACGGCGAGAAGCAAAAAGGCTACATTTGAACTTAAATGTAGTAAATTATCTTACATGTAAGACAATTTTAGTATGATTTAGTAATAATTTAACATTTGCACTTT
>CASGDY010000062.1 GCA_949300355.1 uncultured Brachyspira sp. | reverse complement strand
CACATAGAACTTGTATTAGGTGCCGTATGAGCCTAATATTACGTACACTCATGCTAGTCTTATAGTTTTTCTGCTTGTCTTCTACCTATAAGGCGAAACCTTTAAAGATAAGATATGCTATGTAGACGAATATGGTACGCTTCGTAGGACGCGGGTTCGAGTCCCGCCATCTCCAATTTTTCTAATATCACAATTTAAGAGATTTTCAATTATGAAAATAGATTTTAATCTTATTAAAGATATTCTTGAGTTTATACATAATAGTTCATCTTATCAAATAATTGGAAGTCATATATCACAGCAATTTGGCGTATATTTTGATTCTTTTTATTATAACGAAGATTTTCAAGATAGAAGAGCTAATTTCATAAATCATATACAGCTTTTATATGACAATAAATGTTTAGGAATAACTTGTTATCCTATAACTATTGAAGATTTATATGATAACTATATAAGAATAATGCCTAATGGTTATGAATTATTATACATATTAAATAATTATAATATTGAAGAAGAAATAAATAAAAATATACCAATATCAATAATAATTAAAAAATATCAAAATGAAATATTAAAAAAATAAAACTATTAGTATATTTCTGTAATATTGATTATTTTTACATAAGTGATATTATTTAAATAAAGTTTTTTAATTATATGGTTTTCACAATGAAAAATATTTCAAAAATTACATTAATAATATTATTTATTTTATCTTCATCCCTTTTAGCTCAATGGGAAGTAAATATAAATTCTGATATTATATACTTTGTAAATATGGATATAGAAAATAAATCTATTTTTACAGTTGCTGTAAACACTTCTATAACTGATGACTTTTTAGCAGTTTATGATAATTATCAAATTTCTACTATTTTGGTATTTAGTGATAAAATAACAAAAGATACAAATCTTTATTTTAGAATTAAAAAGAAATCTAATAATTATATAAATTATTCTATTAACAATGATGAAGACATAGTAGAAGATAACAACAATGATATTTGTATAGCAATAGGTGCAAAATCAGATAATGGAATAAGAGGAAACAATTTAATAAAAATACTATTAGATTCTTTAAATATAGAATTATACAATAGATATACAGATGAACTTCTATGTTCTTTTAATCTTGATGGATTACAGGAAATATTAGAAGAAAATTTGGGAAATACAGAATGGTATAATCAAAAAATAAAAAATTGAATTAACATTTTAAAACAATATAAAAAAGAGTATGCATATTAAATATACATACTCTTTTATTTTTAATTACTTTCACTTAAACAGAATCATTTAACTGTATATTCTGAAATCCATTTCTGGGAATATATCATCACGCCATTCTATTTTGCTTAGCCATTCTTCGTTTAAATCTCTGTTTTTAATAGCATAATAAAGATCAGTAAATCTCTTTATATATAATTTTGTAGTATTAACAGCATAATCAACCATAGTACCAGTATGCATAATGAAAGCCCAGTCACTGCTTTGAGCAAGAAGCAATTCACGTGCTGCCTGATTCAATGCTCTTTCATAAAGACCTGTTTCATTATAGTAATCATGAGCCAATTCAATCATTCTTTCAGCAGCTTTATGCAAGTGTCTGTATATCCAGCCATTAGTACCATTAAGCCATACTTCTCCGTATCCATTAGCACCCCAGCTTGACATTGAAGGCATTGATATTTGGTTTACAGGATGTCTTTCCAAATATTCTTTAGGTGTAATAGTTTCTATTGTATTTTGATCATAATGAATCTTTCTCATTAAGAACTCTATAAACATAGGGCCTTCATACCACCAGTGTCCGAATAATTCAGCATCATAAGGAGATACTACTATAGGAGGTCTGTCCATAACAGAATCTAAATATTCAATTTGCTTTTCTCTATTGAACATAAAGTTTCCAGCATGATCTCCTGCAGCTTCCATAGCCCACTGAGGATTATAAGGTTCTTTAGCACAGTCTTTACCTGTGATTCTATAATATTTTATTCCAGTATTCTTTCTAAGTCCGTTGCTTTGTATAAAATCTTTAATATACTCGAAAGGCAAATCATAACCTATATCTCTATAGAACTCTCTGTATCTGAAATCGCCCGGATAACCTACTTCGGCACTCCATACGCTTCTTGAACTCTCTATATCTCTTCCGAAAGCTGCAACCCTACTCTCTCTTGAACAGTATAAAGGAGCATAAACACCATATTTAGGCACTTTATCAGCATACATTATACCATGAGTATCAACAAAGAAATATTTAATACCATTATTAGCAAGATGCTTTTCAAGTCCCGGAAAGAAACCGCATTCACCAAGCCATATTCCTGTAGGCTTTCTTCCCAAATGTTTTTCATGGGTTTTTACAGCCATTTTTAGTTGAGCTTCTATTGCCTTAGGATATTCCTGCATAAATGGGAAAAATCCATGAGTAGCACCGCAAGTAATTATCTCTAAATTACCTCTTTCTAAAAAGTATCTGAATCCGTTCAATAAATTTTTATTATATTTATAAACGAAAATATCTCTTATCTTTTTAAACTTATTTCTATAAAATTCAGCAGTATGATGAAAATTAGGATCTAATGAAGTTCTTTCACATTCCAATTCCGACAATTTTATTAGTTTCTCTATATATTTAACATATCTATTTTGAAGCAATTCATTAGCCAGCATATTCATAAGAGGCGGAGTTACGCTCATAGTTATCTTGAAGTTAACACCATCATTCACCATTCTGTCATAAGCATCTAATAGAGGTATATAAGTTTCGGTGATAGCTTCATACAGCCACTCTTCCTCCAAAAAATTTTCATGTTCTGGGTGTCTCACATAAGGCAAGTGAGCATGCAGCACTAAAGCTAAATAGCCTTTTGACATAATTATTCCTTAAATTTAAAATGTTATATAGATAGTATATAAAATATAAATATTAAAATCAAGACTTTCAATATACTTAATTATTAAAAAATAATAATCATAATAAAATTTATGATACAAATATTTACAAAATTATTAACAATCTTTACAATTTTTGCAAGTACCTGTAAATACAATATCATGTTTAAATACATCTACATCGTATTCTTTAGAAACTAATTCATCTAATTTCTTCTGATACTCCATAGGTATATCTAATAATTTTTTACATTTACTGCATTGAAAATGATAATGTTCATTAGTTATATGGTCGAAACGAACAGCATCATCTATTATAGATAATTTTTGAATCTCTTTAGTTTCTGACAATAAATTTAGATTTCTATACACTGTACCTAAACTTATAGATGGAAAGTTTGGTTTTATATAATTATAAACTTCTTCTGAGGTAGGATGATTTTTTAGCTCTCTTACAGCATTTAAAATCACTTGTTTTTGTATTGTATTTCTTGTATTATTCATAACCCTAATATCCTTGCTAAAGCAATTAATAATTAATCTTATTTAGTAATATTATATTAAGTTCATTATTTGTCAAGAAAAAAATAATATTTTATACAAATAACACAGAAAAAAATCATTGCAAAGCCAATAAGTTAACATAATCTATAGACAAATTACTTGAATTTGATATATAACTCTTTGTTATAACTATTTTATAGCTATCAGTTTTATGAGTGTAAATTTCTGCTAAAATATTTCCTTCTTCATCGTCTAAAGAATGCTTTTCTAATTGTATATTATTGGAATTCAAACTATTCAATATATTCTCAAATAACGTTTCAATATTATCATAGCTATTAACTGTTATTTGCGATATATAATTGCTTCCAGTAAATACAACCAGTTCAGCATCATCTTCTCTAATCTTTATATCTTTTTTTAGTATATTATTTACTACAAAAGCTGTATCTATACCAAACATATCAGATAAACTTTCAAATGAATCTCTAAATGATAAAGAAGCTAATGACTTAATATCATTATTACTATAGGCTATTAAATTATAATAAGTAAATGGATTTTTTATATCTACAACTTCATATGAATTAATATTCTTATGAATTATGTTTGCTATAACTATAAAAATAACTAAAAAACATGCAAATACTATAAATCTAATTACTCTCATCAATTTCTCTTCAAATCTTCAAACAAACAGCATATATTTGACAATGGTAAATATATTATAGTTATCTAGGTATATTATGATTTTCTATAAGTAGTATATCATTAACCTCTTCTATAGAAAATAGAGGCATATCTCCAGCATTATAGTATGAAGGCTTCAAATTAAAAGTTAATACATTTTCATACTGCATAAATTTTTCTGATTCTACAGCTATATTAAGCTTAACTTCAACTTCAGCATTAGAATCTACTTTTTTAGGCATAAAACAGAACATAAATTTACCAGGAACATTACTTGATACTATAGCCGGATTAGGAAAATTAACTCCGTATCCTTCTAATATCTTTCCATCTGAAAATATATAAACTAAAGCATTTTCTATTTTTTCAAAATTATTAGAAGCTGTGATATTACCCATTATACTAGGATAAGTTAAATAATATCCGCTTTCATCAATAGAAGGAACCGACTCAAGCAATGTATTTTCCTTTCTTCTAGTAATTATCTCACAAGCATCTGCTATAATACTTAATATTTCGGTATTGCTCTGTATAGGATCTTTATTATAACTATGAAGAACTCCTCTCGCACTTGTAACATACTGCGGCTGAACTCTATTTAAAGTATAAGCTATTATATCCATACGCATATTAGTGTTAACGGGAATATTTTTTTCTTTTAAGTATGAATCTGCTAGTTTTGAAACTTTCTGTTCCATAAGGTTTACTAAATACATAGAAAAAACTCCTCCTATTGATATATATTATACAAAATAAACTATTATTTGTCAAAGCAAATTCTATCAATATGAAATAAATTTATTAATTGTAATATAAAAGTTATTTTATTTATCTGATTTTGCCTTAAAATATATAATTATGCAAACAACAGCTCACAAATTAAAATAAAATTATTTTCAATTTAGATATAGAATCCTATTAATATACTTATAAAACTATTAAACAATAAAAAATATTATTAGTAATTTAGAATTATAAACTTACTATATTTTAAAAGACTATATATAAATTAATACTTAATTTATATATCGATGATGTATGATTAATTTTTAGTTATGGTAAATAAAAATAATTCAAAATGTGCTTTGAATATATTTGGAGGTGTAGTAACACTTAAAGTATTTAAATATGATATTTTTGACATTATATTTACTACTTCTTCTAATGAGAACAGTTTCAACGAAGTTTTTTTCTTTTTTAAGATAAATTCAGGTATTTTTGTCAATTTGCTTATTTCACTTAATGTAGTTTGAGGCGGAAATATTTTCATATAATAAATAGCCAAAAAATTATTCATCATCAAAGTTAAAGAACTTGAAGCATCTTGATCTAATCTATGCATTATGCTGAAAGATTTTTTTCTGTTTCTTTCAAAAACAGCATCTAAAAAATCAAATATATTTCTGTTTTTCGATACATAGGTAAAATCTGCTATATCTTCAACATTCAAATATTCTTTATCATTATAACTGCATATTTTTGCAAGCTCTGAATAAAGCGAATCATAATCCAAATTTATATTATTAATAAGATATTCTATGGCCTCAGAAGAAATTTTTTTACCTTGTTTAATTATATAGGCATTTATTAATCCCCTAAAATCTCTTTCATCAGGAAGCGGAAAATCTATAAAATATATATTATCAGCATTTTTCTTTTTAGAAAAATATTTATATATAGGATCTTCATCTAATGAACTTTCCGTTTCCAGTATAACTATAGAAGTTTTTGAAGGATTTGAGCAATAATCTAAAAAATCTTCCTGAAAATTATTATATTTATAAATTACAATAAGTCTTAATTTAGAGCCAAACGGAGGAGTGTCAGCCACTTCTAAAGGCATAAAACCAACAGCATCATTTTTATCATAAAATACGCTGTAATTCATTTCGCTGTCTCCTTCATCAGGAAACATACTTGAATGCATAGACGCAATAAAAGCCTTTTTAAAAAGTCTTTCTTTACCTGTTAGTACATAAATACAATGTTTAAATGGTTCTTTTATGTAATTATCTTTAACTTTTTGAAATTCTATCTCTGTTTTTACTGAAACTTTATTCATAATAAATATATAATATCATATATTTTTTTATAAGCAATATTATAGCTCATACAGCTTTTTTACTCTTTTTATCTATATCTATAAATACTCTTATTTCTATTTTGCACTCATCTATAGCATCTAATTTTACATTTTTTATTCTTGCATATACTTTATTTCGCTTATCTTCTAACTTGTATGATATTAAAGGAGATATAATACTTGGAACATACCCCAGCCTAAAATCAAAACTTCTATCATAAATAGCTATAGCAAACCTGTCATAGGGATTTGTTATATCACGAAGCAAATTTATAGGCTCATTTTTTAGTAATAAATCTATAACATCTTTTCCGTTATTATATTTATACCCTGCAGCAAAAAAATCTATATAGTATCTTTTTGTTTTGTAATTTCTATTTATTATGATCCTTTTGAAACTCTCTTCATGATTAATTAGACAAGTAATATGCTCTGTATTTTTATCCATAAGACAAAAGATTTACCTTAAATTCGTTAATGCGTATTTTAGAATTTTACTTCAATTCAAATTTTCTGTCAAGCATTAATAGTATAATTCATAAAAATATTTATACTACATATAAATCATATTAATTTTTTTATTTTTTGCTGTAAAAACATTAAATTTTAATGCATATATATCCGATTTTATCTAATTAAAATAAAGTTTTATTTTAATTGTTTTTATTGAAAAAATTATTTAATTAATATATAATTTCTTCATTAAAGGTTAAATATACGGAGAGCATATAATGAAATTCAGTAAATATATATTAATGATTTTAATTTTATTATCAGCATTCTCATGCAAAAAAACAAACTTAAAAGTAACTGAACCTGGATCGGATTTAATCTTAGATAAAATGAATAGTGGTTCCTGGCCTGGGGTTATAGTTAATGGAAATAACTTAACAATTAGTATGCCAGATGGAAGTCAAAATAATTACACATTTGAAGAGTCTGTATTAGGAATAGGCGGAATATATGGTGATGGTAGTGGCGGATATCTTGTGGCATTACCTGCAGGCGATACTTTAGGAACTGTTACTATGGACCAAGAAGCAAAAGCTGCTTTTGATGAAATAATTGATATTGTAGGTCCAGGCAATGCATTAGGTACTATTAATGGAATATTAAATAGCAGTGATCCAAATAATTTAACTCCAGAAGATGTTATAGGCAATAGCAATATTACCGAAGATGAAAGAAAAATAGTAGAAGATATACTTAATGAATTAAATGGAAAAAATCATTTTGGAACGCCTGATATAATAAAACCTGACACTACAAAATGAATAATAAAGGTTTAAAATTATGAAAAAAATCCTTACAGCTGTTATAGTATTCAACATATCATTCATTAGTTTATATGCCAATGGTATACCATTATCTACAAACTCAGATACAAATACTTATAGCTGGATCAAAGGAAGACAAATAATAAGAGTAAATCTAAATCCTGGATATGCTGCCGTTTTTCCTCCTTTGCTTGATACTATATTTAATAATTATAACACATTTGTAGGTCTTACAGGATTGAATTTGAAAAAGTATGATGACTATATTAATGCTATAGATTATAAAGGCAGTTTTTGGTATGTACCTACAATATCATATTCATTACTCATTCATCCAAGAGTAGGGATAGAATTTGGTATAGGTGTTCAATCTATGTCATTTGATTTTAATTTATCAAAAGATAAAGCTAGCGAATTAATTGATAATACAATATCATCAGGATATTTAGGTAATATAGGAGGAATAGTATCTTCTGATACAAAATTAAAATCATCAATAACACTTATTCCTATAACTTTCGGCATAACATTTTATGGCGGAAAAAACAGAGAAATTCTCAATACTTTTAGAGTTGGTGTAGAAACATTAGTATCAGATATAGAAACAAAAAATGGTATTACTGGGTTAGAAACTAAAAGAACTACTGTCAATGCAGGAGTATATGTTTCTTATGAGTTAGGATGGAGTATAGAATTATTTCCTACTAAAGAATGGCCTGTAAAACCTTATATAGATATATCATTATTTGAGATAGGTTACTATGTGCGTTCAGCAATTCCAGGTGTATACGATGATATGAGAGAAGGAATAAATTTCTTTGGAGGAGGATTAATAGATTTAACAGCTAGCATACCCGCTTGGCATTCTTTACCTTCTTGGATAAATTATGTTTCGGCAATAAGATTTTCTTTATTCCCTAGAATAGGTTTTAGTTTAAGATTTTAGTGAGGTTATAAATAATGAGAAAGAATATATCAGTAATTTTATTTTTATTTATACTTGCTAATATCACATTTGCAGATGATATTTCAAATATTGAAAAATATACTAATGAAAATGGTTTAAATTCACATAGAAATTCTCTAGGTGTTAATTTCGGATCTACAATTTTTTATACATTGATCGCTCCTTCTATTGCTAATATTGTAGTACCATCAAATAACAGAGAACATTTGAAACTTCAAGGTACTTTCGCATTAGATCTCACATATACTTTTAGAATTTTCGAAAAAATGGATTTTAATCTAGATGCTGGCTTTTATTCTATGAAAACATATTATAATAATTCATCATATGAATATAATGGAAATGTATATGGAATCGGTTTTTCTTTAGGCAGTAGATTTTATATTAATAATAAAGATAGAGCTTCAGGATTTTTCTTAATGCCTAAATTAGGCGGTACATTATTTATAACTCAAGGAAAAGAATACAAAAAATCTACCATGTCATATACTAATTTAAATAGTAATATATTTGATTTTTACATATCTGGAGAGATTGGATTTAGGATAGATATTTCAAGAGGATTAGGAATTAATAGCGGAGTCCGTCCTTTCCTTGACATATCTATAATAGATATAGGCT
Source organism: uncultured Brachyspira sp. (assembly GCA_949300355.1). Lineage (GTDB taxonomy): Bacteria > Spirochaetota > Brachyspiria > Brachyspirales > Brachyspiraceae > Brachyspira. The sequence goes on along the minus strand of CASGDY010000062.1, from coordinate 4,028 downwards.
TTTCATATAAAAGCATAATAAGAGTTGTTCCGCTGCCAAGATTTGCTATAGGCATATTGTTTTGATGTTTAAGGATATCATTTTATGAAGTTTTTAATAAGAAAATTTTTGATTATCTGTATATTTATAGTATGTTTCGCTAATATGCTTATGTCTATGGATATAGGAGCTTATTTAGCACCTAAGTTATTATTTGAAATAGAAGATTCAGGAATAAAAAAAGAATACAGCACTAAAAATGTCCAAAATCTATATGCTGGAGGCGGACTTTCTATAGGATATAATTTTGATGTACTTCATAAATATAGTACTGTAAGAGTTGAATTTGAATATTTATATAGAAATTCATTGCCTGGAAATATATACTTAAATTCATCAGAGATGCAGGCTCATAGTTTCTTATTCGGAGGTTATTACGATTTTAATTTTTTATATGTAAATTATGATAATCCGGATTCTGTAAGAAGTGCTTTTCATAATAAAAAAAGGCATCTAATGTCTGCTTATGTCGGTTTTCTAATGGGAATGGAATTAGATACCTATATTATAAATAACAGTTTTGAACATAATGGATTTGTTAAAACAAGCAATTATTTTAATAAATTGCAATTTATTTACGGATTCGGAATAGGAATAGCATTTCATATAACTCCTTTATTCAGTTTGGATTTAGGGTATAGAATTATATTAAATACTAAGTCACAGTCTAATCATGATATAATAGCTTCGATAAGGTTTAATTTTTAGGTTCAGAGGAGAAAATAAATGAAAAGACATTATATAATAGTATTTATGCTCGTATTTTTATTTTATGGAACTGAAAAACTATTCTCCATGATACCTGAAGGTTTATATATAGCACCTAAATTTGTATTTTCTCATGACGGAAATTATTTTTATGTAAAAGATAACGGAGAAAGAGGACATTTCAATTATTTAGGAGGAGGTTTTGCTTTAGGATACAGCATACCTACTATAAATAAATCATCTCCTGTAAGATTTGAATTTGAATATTTAGGAAGAAGAGTAATAGGATTGACTAATGATTTGCAGATGCATACATTATTAGGATCTGTATATTTTGATATTAACTTTTTATTTATAAATGAAAAATTAACAGATACAAGTTATAAACAAGCTATGATTAATAAATATCCTCTTTTTACTATTTATCTTGGATTATCTATAGGCGGAAAAATAAAAGACTATTTATCTAATCAAAGCGATGTAAAAAATGAGCTTATTCTAAGAACTTCAGAAACAGGATTAGTTTTTGGTTTCAGCGGAGGAATGGCTTTTAATGTACTTCCTTATATGTCTATTGATGTAGGATATAGATATTTATTAGATGTTAAAGCTGAAGGATACCATGAAATTTTAGCCGGAGTAAGATTTAAAGTACCTAAATTATAATCTATATTGATTTTTTTAAATTAAAGTTTAATATATAATGGGAGGATAAAATTTAACAATGCTTAAAACTATTAGTTATTTATTATTTTTAATATTAATTTTAATATCATGCAATAATTATAAAGCTATGGATCCTATTTATAACTTTTCAGATGAGGAAAAAAAAACCATAATACCTGAAGATGTGGATCCATCATTTATTCTCAAAGCAGATGCTTCAGAAACTAAGATTAGATCAGCTATGTATGATTATTTTAACAAATATGGATATTACATACTATTTTTAGAAGATACAGCAGAAAATATAAATAAAAATGGTACAATTACAAAAATTAATACTACTATAAAATTGCAGAATTTTAAAGATCTAGTATATGTTGATTTAAGCAGAACTACAATGAAGGAAATACCTGCAAAAGGATTCCAAGATAACCAAAAATTAGTTGAAATAAAACTTCCTAATACATTAGAAACAATAAATAATGAGGCATTTAGCGGCTGTCATATGCTTAAAAATATAATTTTTCCTGCATCTTTAACTACAATAGGAAATTCTGCGTTTAAATCATGTTCAAGCTTACGAATACTAGATTTATCATATACTAAAATAACCGCTATAAATAATGAATCTTTTAATAATTGTGTAAATTTATATTTGATAGTATTAAACGACATTCTTCAAACAATAGGTGATTCAGCATTTAAAGATTGTATATCATTAAAACAAATTAGTCTTCCTAAAAGTTTAACAAGTGCAGGCAACTATTCTTTAAGCGGATGTTACTCATTGGAAAATATTGAATATCTTGGAAATAATGCTGCCGTAACAGGAAACCCATTTCAATCAGATAGTTCAGGGCAAGGAAGCACTCCGCAAAATTTATATCTTCCTAATGCTTCTCAAGATACAAGCTGGGAAACTTTTTTGGGTTATAGTTGGAATAAAGATAAAATATTTTACGGACAAAATATGCCTAAATAATATATTGGAGGAAAAAATTGAAAAAGCTAATAATATTATTTATTTTTTTAACAATAACAACTTCTTGTAACTATAAACTAGCTTCTCCTTATAACTCCGATAATCAAGATGATTCAAATAATGATAAAAATAAATCAATAATAATGGTTGATTCTAATATTACAGTTTCTGAAAATGACATAATAAATGCTATAGACAATAATAAAAAGCAGCTTGGAAAAAATATACTTTTTGTAAAAGGATATATAAATAAAGACAATAATTTTCTTGATAATTTGGCAAAAGTTTTAAAACAAGGATCGTATAGCGATGTTACATTAGATTTTTCAGAAACTTATTTCGATCCTGCAAATACTAAAACACTTGAAAATGTAAATGTAGTAATAACTATAAAGATGGGTATGGCAGAAAATCTACCTGCTAATTTCTTTAACGGATGCACAGCTTTGGCAAATCTTTATCTTCCATCTACATTAAAATCTATAGACCGCACAGCTTTTCAGGGTACTAGTATAGAAAATATACAATATTTTGGAACATCTCCTGACACATTAAAAGATTCTAAATGTTTTGAGCTAGCCAGCAGTAAACCTAAAAATTTATATCTTCCTAATGTCACTACAACAGATAATGAAAAATGGAATAATTTTTTAGGTACTCCTTGGGGAAAGATATTTTTTGGTACTTCATTGCTGTTAGAATAATTACTATATTTTCACTTGATTATATATTTTTTCTATACTATAATTTATATATAGAATTTTTTAATTTTTCTTAAAAATATTTTTAAAATAAATATAGAGAGAGGTGCGTATATGGAACAAGATATAAAAGTTAGAATTGATTCTTGGCTTAATGGTTCTTATGATGAAGAAACAAAAAAAGAGATTAAGGCTTTATTAGATTCCGGTAATGAAAAAGAATTAATAGATGCTTTCTATAGAGATTTAGAATTTGGTACCGGCGGCCTTAGAGGAATAATGGGAGTTGGTACTAACAGAATGAATAAATATACTGTTGGTGTTGCTACTCAAGGTTTGGCTAACCATATATTGAAACAGGGCGGAAGTAATTATAAAGTTGCTATAGGATATGATTCAAGAAATAATTCTGATGTATTTTCTAAAGCAGCTGCTGAAATACTTTCTTCAAATGGAATAAGCGTTTATTTATATGATGATATCCACCCTATTTCACTTCTTTCTTATGCAGTTAGAAGTTTAGGCTGTATTGCTGGAATTGTTGTTACTGCAAGTCATAACCCTAAAGAATATAATGGTTATAAAGTTTATTGGACTGACGGTGCTCAAGTTATACCTCCTCATGATAAAAACATAATAGATGAAGTATTGAAAGTTAAACCTGAAGAAGTAAAAATGGGAGATGCTTCAAAAGTTACTATCATAGGTAAAGATATTGAAGATAAATACATGAATGATTTAATGGAATATTTAGTTAATCCTGATATCATCAAAAAACATCATGATATAAAAATAGTTTATACTCCTATTCATGGTTCCGGATACAAAATGGTTCCTATGGCTTTAAGAAAAGCAGGATTCACTAATTTAACAACTATGGAAGGAGCTCAGCCGCCTAACGGAAACTTCCCTACTGTTGAATCACCTAACCC
>CASGDY010000061.1 GCA_949300355.1 uncultured Brachyspira sp. | reverse complement strand
AATATTAATTTTTTATATAAAATACTGTCTTCATTTTTGGAAAGTAATTTTTTTAAATATCTAAATAAAAAACAAGGCTTAAAATAATATGAAAGAATTTTTTGATGCTGCTAAAAGCGGAGATTTAAAAATATTAAAAGAATGCTTAAATAAAAATATTAATATAAACAAGCTAGATGAAGAAGGGTTTACTGCTTTAATGCTTGCATCTATATTTAATAGAGTAAATATTGCAGAAGAATTAATAAAAAACAATGCTGACATTAATTTGCAGACTGATGAAAATTGGACTGCTTTGATATTTGCTTCATTTTATGGGAATAATGAAATTGCAGAAATTCTCCTTAAAAACAATGCCGACTTAAATATCAAAAATAAACAAGGCTTCGATGCATTTCTTACTGCTGTGTTTTATAAAAGAATTGATATTGTTAAACTATTATTAAAATACAATGCTGATGTTAATACAAAAAATAATGAGGGATTTACTCCGCTTATTTATGCCTGCAATCATGATAATACTGATATATTAAAACTTCTTATTAATCATCATGCTAATATTAATGATAAAACTAATAATGGAGTTAATGGACTTATGTATGCATGCTTAATGCTTAAAGAAGATATTGTAAAAGAGCTTCTTGAAAATAATATTAATATTAATGAAGTTGATAATAATGGTGATAATGCATATATTTATTTGAAAAGCAATGAAAATAATGAAAGCGGTAATGAAGACAATGAAGATTTAAAAATGATGAATAGAATAAATGATATGATAACTAATTATATAAAAAATGATAAATAAAAACTATATTTTATTTTTTTATCTTATCTGCCCGCCAACCCGCCCACAAATATTAATTTGTAATAATGCTTTTTTTACTATATAATAATTAGAATAATAAATAAAATTCAAATAGTTGTGCGGCTTATGCAGGATATATGTATAATAACAGATATAGGAACAATATATGGGTTCGGACATATTACTCGTATGAAGTTCATATCAAATAAATTAAAAGAATATTATAATTTTACATTTTCTTCTATTAATGATAACAGCGGTATATTTAAAGATATTACTATAAATACATGCAAGTTTAATGAAATAAAGAATTTAAATCCCTATTTAATAATAGTAGACAGCAGAGAAGTAGATTCAAAATATATAAGAGAATTAAAAAAAATAAGCAATGTTATAATAGTAGACAGTGTGGGAAATGAAAGGGTATTCGCTGATATAGTTATAGAAATGCTTCCAAATATAGATAATTCCAAAGAGGTAAATATAAAGCCTTTCATAGCCACTATATTGAATTCTAATGTAAAACCTAAATATGATGCTGAAGCTCCTGTTCTTCTATATTTGGGATTTAATAATGAATTAAAAAATAAGGCTGTAGAAATAATAAGCAAAATAGAAAATAAAAATTTTGTATTGATAGACATAGAAAAAGAAAGCGAATATAGTAATATAAGATATAAGAATTTCGGAACTGATATATTTGAAAATCCATACAGTGCAGTTATAACCTATTTCGGACTTACAGCTTTTGAATGCATAGAATCTTCAATACCTGTAATTCTGCTCTCTCCTACAAAATACCATGATGATTTGGCTAAAAGTCAGCAAGAACTTTTCTTTAATTTGGGATTCTTTCAAAATATAGATACTAATACTGCAATAAATAAATTAAAAGAATTTCTATTTAATGATAATATGCAAAATAAGTTCAAAGAAAAAGGCAAGTTGATAAATACAGATAAATCCTTAGAGCGTATAAAAACTATAATAGATAATATAAAAGATTTCAAAAATATAGAATGCCCATTTTGCAAAAGTAAAAATATAGAAATGAAAAATAGAAATTTGGAATCCAATTTATATAAATGTCAAAAATGCAGTACGTTATTTAGAAAATATTTTCTTCCTCCATTTACAGATTATTCTTCCAAGTATTTCGTTGAAGATTATAAGAATCAGTACGGGAAAACTTATGAGGAAGACAGTGTCAATTTAACTGCTTTGGCAAAAAGAAGATTAGAAAAAATAAAGAAAATAAAGCCTAAAGGAAAAGTACTTGATATAGGAAGTGCAATGGGTTTCTTTCTTAAAGAGGCAAGAGAATACGGATATGAAACAGAAGGTATAGAGATAAGCGAATATGCCTCGAACTACTGTATAAATACTCTTAATCTTAATGTACATAATTGCTCTTTACTCGGCTTTGAATATAAAGAAAAAGAATATGATATAATAACAGCTTGGTATGTTGTAGAACATATATACAATTTTGAAAGTATTTTAGATCGTATAATTTATTCTCTCAAAGATGACGGAATATTGGCCTTTGCTACTCCTAACGGCAATGGTTTAAGCGGCAGATTCAATAAAAACTATTTTTCTATAGTACCGTCAGACCATGCATTTGAAGCTAATCCTACATCTCTTGATATACTTATGTCTAAATATTCGCTTAAATGCATAAATTTAGAGAATCAAAGCGTTTATTATAACAGATTCTGTGATATATTTAATTTTAATTTCATTAGAAAAAATAATTTTATATCTGGAATATATAATTCATTTGCTAAAAGTAAAAATCTAGGCGATACATTTGAATGCATATATCAAAAATCATTAAAATAAAATACTGCTTAAAATGTAAAAAATGTATTACAAATATCTTGTATTATATAACTAATAAGTGATATATAAAAGCCAGTATGGTTTATATAATTTTACCAATATAGTATTATTATTGTTATAAATGTATATTATGTTAATTGTTTTAATATAATAGTATAGAAATATGATACTTAAGGAAAGATAATTATGAAAAAAATATTTTTACTTATGTCAGTAGTGATTATAGCAGCAGCATGTAAAAGTGCACCCGTTGCTACTGGTCCTGAAGACAATAGCGGATTCAAAACAACTGAGGCAAATAATCAAAATGCTAAAGGACTCAACCTGCCTGACGGAGCTGCTGTAAGAGAAACTCCAAGAGGTAAAGTATTAGTACTTCATGATCCTAAATCTAAAGCAGATGTTGGTAAGCCTGGTTCAACTTATGAGGTAAAATTTGGTTTTGATAATACTGTGGAAATAGGAACTTATAAGGAGGCTTATAACTTAGTTTATCAAATAATAAATAATAATCCAGGTGTTAGAATAATGGTAGAAGGAAATTCTAGTAAAGAAGGTCCTGCTCCTTATAACTATAGACTATCTCAAAGAAGATCTGACAAAAGTTTCAACTATATAATAAAATTAGGAGTTGAAAACAGCAGATTATTAAAAAATGCTTTCGGAGAGGTTTTGCCTGAATACCCTACTCTAAAAGAAAATAGAAGAAGCGAATTTATAATAATAATGACTGAAGATGATTTGAAAAAGTATAACGATTTTGCTAAAACTGCCGACATTAATAAAGAAACAAATTAATGTCGAGGTTTAAGTAGAATAATGAAAAAACTTTTATTTATTTTTAGTTTATTGATCTTTGTCATAGCATGTAAAAGTACGCCTGCAAGTACAACACCGGAAGATGTAGTTATAGCAGATGATCCGTCTGCTGCAGTAGAAAAGCCGAAACCTGAAGAAGTGGTGGCTGACACTAATACTCCATCTGATACTCAAACATTGGCATCTGGTTCCGAAGAACTTTATCTTCCTGTGGATACTTATATAAGAGATACTGAAAGAGGAAGAATATTAGAAACTACTCCGAAAATAGTATTTAAATTCGTAGAAACTAATATGCCCCCAACAGTGGAAATGTCGTTCAATCAGGTTGTAGAGTTTTTAGAGAAAAACCCTAATGTAAATATAGTGTTGGAAGCTCATACAAGCAACAGAGGAAAAGCTTATCCTTATAATTATAATCTTTCTGTTGTAAGAGCTAAAAATGGTAAGGCATACTTATTGGCTAAAGGTATTCCTTCAGAAAGAGTTATAGAAAGCCCTCTTGGCGAAGCTCTTCCTGAATATCCTACTCAAAATGAACTTAGAAGATATGAGTTTGTTATAATAGCCAATGATGAAGATTTATCAAAATATAATACTTATATTTCTAATTTGGATGTAAGAAGCGAAAGTACATATCAAGGAAACTGATTATTTTCTAAAAACAATAAAACAAACCTCCTTTATTATTCTTATTTTAAGGGAGGTTTTTATTATAAACTTTAAGGAAATTTTTATTTTATGAGAAATATTATTATTTGCACTTTATTATTTACTGTTTTAATTAATTTTGAAGCTTTTTCTGAAAGCCCTACTAATGAAGCTCCTACAGCACCTACAATTTCAACAAATACTGCAGCTGCTGAAACATCAGTAGGAATTAATGCTGAATATGAAAAGGCTTTTAAATATGGAACTCCTACTCAAAAAATAGCTACTATTGCTAAAATAAAAAGAACCAAAAATGAAGCTGATATAGCTATGCTTGCAAATCACTATCCTGAAGAAAAGAATAACAGAGTAAAAAGCGAGATTATAAATTTCTTTAAACAGAATAAAAATGATAATGCAAAATCTGTAATAGAATATGCTATTAAAGATGAAAATGACAGCGTAAGAAAAGATGCTTATTATTTATGTTCTATTTATCCGGATATTCAATATGAAGCTCCTATAATGGCTGAAATTACAAATGCAAAAGGGCTTGTATTAGACAGTATGGTGAATGCCTTAGGGGCTATAAAATCAGAGACAGCAGCAGATTATTTATTAGAAATATATACAAATAATACCGCAGGATCAAGTACTAAAGTTGAGATATTAAGATACTTCAGTGAAACTAAAAATACTAAAGGCGAAAAGATTTGTCAGAATGCGGCTCAAAATGCCGGAGAACCTGCTTTAGTTAGATATATGGGTGTTGTAGCATTGGGTGCCTATCCTAGTGCTGAAAATTACGAGATACTTCAAAAGCTTCTTGCTGAAGATTTACCAGAAATTACAGCAAGGGTTATTTATGTACTTCCAGAGTATAGTGCTTATGGAGACGTAAAAAAAGATGTAGTAGAGGCGGCTAAAAATGACAGCGATTCTGTAAGAATTTATGCTATTAAAGCTTTATCAAATTATAAATCTGAACCTGAAATAGAGGAACTTCTTTTGTACAGACTAAAAAATGATAATTCAGAAGCTATAACTATGGAAATACTTAATTTATACAAAGAATCAGCACCTACAGGAAATATGTACGATGCTATAAAAAAATTAGCTGATTCATCTGCAAGCGATAAAATAAAGAACCTTGCAAAATCTGTTATAGGAGAAGAAGAATCAACTTCCGCTCCTACAATAGAAGAATCGCTTACAGGTGTAAAAAACGATTCTGCTAATACTGCTAATTAAAAAGTTATATATATTTTTTATTAGGCTTGCTATTGTTATATTTAATAGCAATCCTTTTTTATTTTTAAAATAATCAGTAATACTTAAAAATTTATAATAGATATGTTTAGATTTTCTATTTTCATATAGTATCAATGTTATTAAGCTCTATATTATAACATCTAAAAAGGAACTTTAATTTTTATTGCATAACTATGTTTAATGATATATTGTATGCTTACCCAATATTATAAAAAACCCCAAGCATTATATAATAACGCTTGGGGAAAAACTATGATTAGAATATATTAATTAAAAGTTGACATCATTTCCATAGTAAGCTGCTTCTAATACTTTTTTCATATTAGAAACGTCAGTCTCTCTTGGGTTAGAGCCTGTACAAGGATCAGCAACGGCATTCTTAGCTATATCATCACATTTTTGTTTGAAGTGATCTTCAGTTACGCCGTTGTCTTTATAAGTTTGTTTGATTCCTAATTTACTATTCAATTCTTTAATTTTATTTACTAAAGAAGCTGTAAGCTCTTCATTAGTATTTCCAGAAAGTTTAAGCATTCTAGCTATATCAGCAAATCTGTCAGCACAAACTTTTGAATTATATTGAATAACATAAGGAAGAAGTATAGCATTGCATCTTCCATGAGTAATATGGAATTCAGCACCTGTTTTATGAGCCAAACTATGTACTATACCAAGCAAAGCATTTGAAAAAGACATACCTGCTAAACATTGAGCAACATGAAGTTTTGCTCTTCCTTCTTTATCACCTTTAACTGCTTTTTCTATATTATGAACAATCATATCAATTGCTTTCATAGCCAAAGCATCTGTTATATCAGTTCTAAGTCCTGCAACATAAGCCTCTATAGAGTGAGTAAGTGCATCCATACCTGTATCAGCAGAAACTGTTTCAGGCATTGTCATAGGTATTGAGTAATCAAGTATTGCAATGTCTGGAGTAATTTCAAAGTCTGCTAATGGGTATTTAATATTAGTAGAATAATCAGTTATAACTGAGAAAGCAGTAACCTCTGAAGCTGTACCGCTTGTAGAAGGAATAGCTGCAAATATTGCTTTCTTTCTAAGTTTAGGCATAGTGAAAGGAGTTTTGATATCATCGAATTTTTTTTCAGGATATTCATAGAACACCCACATAGCCTTAGCAGCATCAAGTGCAGAACCTCCTCCCAATGCAACTATTACATCAGGGTTAAATTCTCTCATAGCTTCAGCACCTCTGTAAACTGTTTCTATAGAAGGATCTGGTTCAACTCCGTCAAATATCTTAACTTCTAAACCAGTGTCTTTTAATATTTTTTCACATTTATCAAGGAATCCTCCCCTTTTCATAGAGGAACCGCCTGTAACTATTATAGCTTTTTTGTAGCCTTTTAAGTTCTTTAATTCTTCCATAGCGTTATCGCCATAGTATAAATCTCTAGGAATAGTGAATCTTGACATATTTAATCTCCAAAAACAATTACTTTATGTACTATATTATAACATTTATATAAAACTTGTCAATTATATTATATACAATACATACATTTTTTTAAAATTTAGTATATTATAAACATGTATTGATTTTTAATTTTAAATAAATGTATAAAAAAATTAAAGGTACAAGTAAATTTTCACTTGTACCTTTATAAAATATATATTAATTATTACCAAGCTTTATTTGAACTTCCAAATACATCCATATTATGACAAACTGTTTCATATACATTATTTCTTATGCCTTTTATTAATTTCATTAAATCAGTACCATTTTTTTCAGGGTCTTCTTTAACAAAATCCATAACAGCTTTGCCTGCAGATTTACAATTTCCTGTATAGAAATTAATCTTACATATTCCAAGACTCACAGCTTTTCTAAAATCATCATCATATATTCCAGATCCTCCATGTAAAACTAAAGGTAAATTAGTTAATTTTGATATGGTTTCCAATCTTTCAAAATCTAATTTAGGCTCTCCTTTATAATTTCCATGTACATTACCTATAGATATTGCTAAAGCATCAATTTCTGTTTTTTTAACAAAATCTAAAGCTTCATCAGGATTTGTAAAAGCATCTTCTTCTTTTACTATATTTGCTTCAGCCCCTCCAATAGTTCCTAACTCACCTTCAACAGATATTCCTACACTATGGCATATATTAACTATCTCTTTAGTTTTTCTAATATTTTCTTCATAAGGATAAGCAGAAGCATCTATCATTACAGAAGAAAAACCATTCTGTACACATCTCATAACGGCATTTAATGTTAAACCATGATCCAAGTGCAAAACTACAGGAACAGAAGCCTTAGAAGCCATATCTACTGCTGCCTTACAAAAAGAATCAAAATTAGGCATATCAGCTATATGTCCTTCAGCAATTTGAGTTATAACAGGACTTTTCTTATCTTCAGCAGCTTTAATAATTGTTTCTAAGAAAGTAAAAGAACTTACATTAAAAGCCCCAATTCCATATTTACCATCTTTAGCTCTATTTAAAGCATCTTTTAAAGTTACAATAGACATTTTTATATTCCTCCGATCTCTAATAATTTATATTAATTTTTTTTAGCAGAAAACTTTTTCCAAAAACCTAATACTAATGCAGTGATAACAGAACCTAAAATTATTATTCCAGTATATAATATAGGTTTATTTGTTATAGGTATTACAAATATACCGCCATGTGAAGCCATCATTACTATATTAAAATACTGAGTCAAAAATCCTGAAACCATAGCACCTATTACAGATGAAACTATTACTCTTACAGGATCTGATACAGCAAAAGGAATAACTCCTTCTGTTATAAAGCAAGCACCTAAGAAGTAACAAGTTTTACCAGCTTTTCTTTCTGTTTCAGTAAAGTATTTAGCAAATAATGTTGTACATAAAGCTATTCCTAAAGGCGGAACCATTCCTCCTGCCATCATAGCACTCATAAAATCAGCATTTCCTGAAGCAAAAGCAGCATTTGCAAATAAACCAGCTGTTTTATTTATAGGTCCTCCCATATCAGTAGCCATCATTCCTGCTACTATTAATCCTATAATTCCTTTATGAGAAGCACCTATTCCATTTAATCCCTGAACCATTAAGTCCATCAATTTTGCTATAGGCATAAATACAGGCCATAATATCAAGCAAGTTAAAATCAATCCAAATAAAGGATATAATAATGCACCTTTCAAACTAGAAATAGATTTTGGTATATTCTTTAATACTTTTTTCAATAATATTGCTACATATCCGGCTACAAAGCCTGCTAATATACCGCCTAAAAAACCTGTTTTATAGTAGTTTGCTAATAATCCAGCAACCATACCAGGCATAAATGCAGATTTACCTCCAACACTATTAGCAATATAGGCAGATAATATAGCTATAATTAAACTGAAAGCTCCAACTTTTCCACCACCTATTGTATCAAAAAAACCTGCTATTGGATTATAATCGGGAGATTCAGGATTTGAAGCAGTTATTCCAAAGGCAAATGAAATACCAATACATATACCTCCAGCTATAATAAATGGAAGCATATTTGAAAATCCTGCCATTAAATGTTTATATATTCCTTTTCTTGAAGAAGTCTGAAGAAGATCATCTAAATCCTCATCTCCAGATGCTTCTAATGTATAAGATTTAATATTTCCAGATACTATATTTTTTATAAGATTATCAGAATTTTTCACAGCCTCAGTTACTGGAACTTCAATTATTTTTTTACCAATAAACCTATCCTTATTTTCTACAGGCTTATCAGCAGCAAATAAAGCATAATCTGCATTTTTTATATCATCAGCAGTTAATTCATTACCAATACCATCAGAGCCTTGCGTTTCTACTTTAATTTCTACATTGTTTGCCGCTGCAGATTTTTTTAATGCATTAGCAGCCATATATGTATGGGCTACTCCTGTAGGGCAGGATGTAATTGCTGCTATTTTCATAATAAAATTTCTCCTCGTTTTTTATTTTTTATATTTAATGAATATTATGCATTATCTCTTAACACTTCTTCCATTTTCAATATAATTTTAGATTCATCCCCATTTTTTGAATTTCTTATAAATGTCTGTAATTCATCATCTTGAACTATGGAAGCAACAGAACTTAAAATATCTATAAACTCATTATTAGCTTTTAAAGGAGCTAATATAGAATATGCTAAATCTATATTCTCACCTTTATTATATTCAATAGGCTTCTCCAACTGTACTAATATAACCTTAAGTTTTTTTATAGCTTCTGATCTAGCATGAGGCATAGCTACCATATCGCCTATCACAGTATTACCTTCTTTTTCCCTATCAAATAAACCCTTTTTTACATCTTCAGAATTATCAGATATGCCTAAATCTTTAGAAACTTTTGATAAAAAATCAAATAATTCATCTTTATTTGAGCAAGACTTACTCAAAAATATAGTAGATTCTGAAATAAAATCCATAAATATAACCTCAAATTAATTAATTTATATATTAAGTATACAAAAATTATTAAGAATTGTCAAGAATATTGTCAAAATATTATCAAAAAATCTGATATTATATATTAAATATTTGAAATAATGATTACTTTGTAAGTAATATGTCTATATTATTTTCTTTAAGATATGAAGCTATATCATCTGGCGGAAATTCATCCGTTATTAATTTATGAATTTCATTGAGATTACAGTATGTTTGTAATGATATACAATTAAATTTACTTTTATCAGCAAGTAAAACCACCATTTTACTTTTAATAACAGCCATAGATTTTATTTCTGATTCCAATGCAGATAAATCTGTAACTCCATTAGTTACTGATAAGCCAGTTGTAGACATGAAACATTTTGATATATTGAAAGTTTTGAGTATATTAGCACTAGAAGCTCCCAATAATGACAAATTTTTTCTATCAAGAACTCCAGATAGAGAAATGACATTCATATTTTCATAATTTATAGTTTTATATATTACTTCTAAATTATTTGTAATAACTGTTAAATTATTTATATGTTTTAAATGATCTACAATATTTAAAACTGTAGTTCCGAAATCTATAAATATGATATCATTATCTTCAACTAATTCAGCTGCTTTTTTTGCTATCAATATTTTATTTTCTGCATTTGTAATTTTTCTTTCATTAAATGGTACAGAGTCATTTTCAGATTCAAATTTTATACCTCCGTATATTTTTTTGAATCTTTTATCAGATAATAATAAGTCTTGTATATCTCTTCTTATAGTGCTTTTAGAAATTTTAAATTCATTACAGATCTGATCTAAAGTTACTATTTTATTATTATAAATAAAAGTTTTTATATTATATATTCTTTTAGAACGCATTTAATATACTCTAACACTAAAATTTTATTTAGTTAAATATTATATGAGTTATAAATTAAAAATCAATAGTTATAAAAATTTTTTATTGATGTTCAATTGCAGAATTAATCTCTGCTAAAATTCTGATATATAAATTTGAAAGGTATATAAATCTTTCCATTTTCAGCATAATCTTTCCATAAACCTTGAGGAGGCGGTTTTAATTTTTTGGCATACTCTATTGCTTTTGAGCATGAATTATCAAGGCTGGTTTGACCATTAATAGAAGTCTTCAAAAATTTCTCAAAGGCTATATTTCCTTCCTCATCTATTGAGAGAAGAACTTCAACTTCATCGGTTCTTATAAGCCCCAAATAATGAGCCTGATTAGGAATAGTAAGATACCAAGAATCTCTTATAGAACCAACCAAAGAATAGAAATACCAGAAATATTCCTGAGCCTTAGTACCAAGCTGCATGCTTCCTGTTTCGCTTGAAAAAACAACTGCTCTGTCGGCACCTTCTTCAAATGAAGCAGGTATTTTAGTATCTCCTTTTAATCCTGGATTTTTAGGCTTATAAGTTTCTACTTTATCTCTGGATATTTCATTACCTAATTCTTTTTTTTCTTTAGGCTGATTTTGATTATTATTAGGCTTTATATTTTCTGTAGGTCTTCTTTCTATTATAGGGCTGTTTGCTCCGTCTCCTAAAAAAGAAAAAACAGAAGTATCAGAGAAAACTTTTGAAGGCTTAACATCTGTCTGACCTTTGGCTCTTAATGTTTTATCGGATGCGAAAGGAGTATCTTCTTTGCTTTCTTCCTCCTCTACTTCAGGAGTTTCTACTAAGAACATATAATCATCTTTTTTATATCTTTCTTCTGCTTCTTTTTTAGCCTTTTCATAGGCAAATACTTCCTGCATTATAGATGTATTTATAAAGCTAAATAAAAATATATGCAGTACAAAAGATACTATAACAGAAAATAGTATATCTTTTCTTTTTATTAATTTTTCTTTTATATTTAAAATCTTTTCTTTTATATTCATAGGATTAATTTTATATTAATTAATATATTTTACAAGTTTTAAAACATATTAAAAGCTTTAAAATAAAATATAATTTTTAATTTTATTTAAAGCTAAATATAATAATTGATAAGAATTCATTTAAATATAAAAAATGTTTCACATGAAACATTTTATTTACTGAAGTATTAATTTTAATATAGATTTTTTAGCTTTCAGATATAATCTTATTAATTAAGTAAATTTTATTAAGCCCGCCCTCCCGCCCCAAAGTTTAACGCACGATTTACTTAATTTAAATTTAAATCAAATATATAAAAAAACGCATTCAATATATTATTAATCTTCTAACCGTGCGATGAAACTTTTTATTCTATAATAATATAGCCATATAAAGAAATTAATTTATAAATAGCATATATCATAAATAAGATGTATTATTTAAAAATTAGATAATTATAATTTATTGTTATAATAGTACATTTTTCGGCGGAAAAAGAATCAAAATTTATAATGGTTTTAATAAATACTAATTATGAATATATTAGTTTTGAAACAAGTCTAATATTATTTTTTATTAAATATTTTCATTATAATAATTATATCTAGTTTCAGCATAAATAGGATATAGTATTTAACTAAAACAATATATCTTTACAAATATATATTGCTTATGTATGATATTAATTAAATATATAAAAATGTTTCATGTGAAACATTTTTAATTAAGCATTATTGTATTAATGAAAACTTTAATATATAATAAAAAATAAATAAACAAATGGAGAATAACTATTAAAAAGAATAATAAAGAATTTTTTAATAATGATGATTTTAAAACTGATGAAGAGTTTATAGAAGAAATAACAAGTAATGATAATAATAAAAATGCAGTTGAAAATGGCGTTATATATGTAGTGGCAACTCCTATAGGAAATATGGAAGATATCACTATAAGAGCTTTGAAAATACTTAGAAATGTAGACTTTATATTGGCAGAAGATACAAGAGTAGCTTTAAAACTTCTTAACTTTTATAATATAAAAAATAAATTGTTTTCTTATCATAGCCATTCTTCTGAATATAGAATAAATGAATATATAAATGAAATATTAGATGGAAACTCTGCTGCCATAGTAAGCGATGCTGGTACCCCTTGTATAAGCGATCCCGGAGTAAGCATCATAAAATTGGCAATAGAAAAAAATATAAAGATAGTGCCTGTAGGAGGAATATCTGCATTCACTTCCTTGCTTTCAGTTTCTGGAATTTCCGGTAATACTTTGTTCGTTGGATTTCTTTCTAATAAATCAGGTAAAAGAAAAAATCAATTAAAAGAATTATATAATAACCAGAAAACAATAATAGTAATATAAAAACAATAATAGTAATATATGAATCTGTATACAGAGTAAAAGAATGCATAGAAGATATTGTTAACATATTTGGAGAAAAAACGGATATTGTTATCGGAAGAGAAATCACTAAACAGTTCGAGCAGATAATAAGATCCGAGGCTAAAAATATCCTTGATTTTTTTATAGATGGTAGTATACTAACTAAAGGAGAATTTTGTATTATAATTGATAATAGAAAATCTAAAGTATGCGAGGCTAATGCCGAAAATAATTTATGTAAGGAGTCAGACTATGACAATTGATAAAATAGGCGGCACATCAAATATACAACAAAAATCTAATATTAAGTATAACGAAAAAGTTTCTAAAATGGGTTCAGATAGAATAGAAATTTCTAATGAATCAAGATTAGCTTTGCAAAACGAAAAACTAGTTAACATTATCAAAGAAGCTCCGGATGTAAGAGAAGAAAAAATAGCAGAAGCTAAAAAAAGATTAGAATTATACATGCAAGATGGTGCCTTAAGAGAAGAGGTATTAAACTCTTTAGCTAATTCTATAATAGATTCTATGCCTATAGAATAATAGGAGTCTATTATATATTTAGTTATTTTCGAATTCTAGTCTTAAAAATAGTAAGAACAATAGCTTACTATTTTTAAAAAATCAAGTTATCATAAGCAAATAATTATATACATAATAAAAAAGCCTATTTTTTAGAAAATTTATTTACTAACTCTACCCTATTTTTTACGCCCGATTTCTCATATATATTAGCTACATGATTATTTACTGTATTAAGAGATATGCTTAATATTAATGATACCTCTTTATTAGTCTTTCCATCAAGAAGATATGATAATATTTCTTTCTCTCTTTTAGTTAAATTTACATCTATTTCTTCTAAAGATTTATTTTCTTCTCGAATATCATCCTTTATAATATCTTCATTTTTTATATTATTTGAAACCGATATCTTATTATTAACTATATTAATAAAATACCAAGATAAATAACCAAGCATTACCAGGTTCCACCATATATAAAACAGCACCAATGTTATGTCCATAGAACCTATATCTGCGGCTTCCATTCTGTAAATTATAAGCTGATATATAAGTATTGGATATATTATTATAGTTATAAGTCCTAGAATCTTTACTATTAATTTCATTGTTTTATCTTCTATATTTTTATAATTAACAGCTCCTATCATAAATATTAGCATTATAGAAATATAGAAAATAATACTGCTTATTATATACATATCAAATTTTATTAATATTCCCAATATTCCTAAAATAAAATGAATTATAGATAATGTAATATAAGCTATATTTTGTTTGAAAGTCCACTTTATATTTAAAAATCTATATAAAAATGCCGGTATAAAATAAAGCATCAATGACATTGCTATAGAGAAACTAAAGAAATATAAAGTATTAAAAATATTATTAGACATGAAATACGGAACTGTTAAAAAGCTTAAAAGTTTTATAGCCCTTATCAAAAGAAGAAAAGCAAAAGTAAATAAAAATATTATATAGTATTTAAGCCATGCAACTCTCTCTATTATATAATATATAATAGAAAAAAGTATTGTAGAAAAACCTATTATAAAAGCAAATAAATAGGCAATTAAAAGAATATATCCTAATACATAATTCATAACTTATTCTTAGCTGGGAATATTATATTAATCCTTTGTTCGTTTTTTACAGATTCAAACCATATATTTCCGTAATGTTCTCTTATTGTTCTATAGGCTGTATACAAATATAAATTATTAAAATTAAAATTATCATAAGATATTAAAGGAGTTTTAAAAAGCATTCTTTTTATATCATCAGGTATATTATCGCATTCAAAAGTTATAGATATATCTATACATTCCTCATTGAAATCAAGTGTTTTTTCATCTTTCTCGCTTATATTATCAATTCCGTTTATTAATAAAAATTCTTTATCATCACCGTAATTTATCAAATTATATGTTATATTCATTGATGTATTTAGTTTTATTATACCATAAATAAAACTAAATATATTTAGAATACTCCTTTTTATCTTATCTCTATCCATTAGGACTATACATTTTGTTAATATTTTATCATCTAATGTGATTTTAATTCTTTTTGATTTGAATAAATCAAATATATCATCCAAAGCTTCATTTATAATAACAGATATATTTTCAAAATTCATGTTAAGCTTAAAAGAATCAGAGTTTATATCATTAAAATCATTTAAAGCTTCCATAGTCCTATTTATTAAAAAAGACTGTCTTACTATTGTCGCTCTTGATTCACTGCAGTAATTGTTGGCACATCTTTCTAAATCTATATATTTAGATATTATACTATTATAATTTTGAACATCATATATTATATTTGAAATTAAATCTTTTAATTTACTGTTAATATAAAAATTTTGTTTCATAATAAGCCTAAAATAAACATAATATTTTAGATTATTATAACATATAATTATTAAAAAAGCTAATTCTATAAAATGAATTCAAATTTTGAATTTATAATTAGAATTCATATTATAAATTTTTTATTAGAATTTATTTGTATTATATAATAATATTATATATTTAAATTTTTAAATAAATTTTTTATTATTATTAAGATGTTGATATGTTGATAACTTTTTGCATATAAGAAGAAATTAAAAAAAACATATAAATATAATGTTGATAACTATGTTGATATTAACAAGTATGAAAATATATAAAAATAATAAATTTCACTTTGAAATTCAAATTTTTCAAAATGTATAAATTTGTTTATAATGTTAATATTTTATAATTATTTATTAACATCTTATCAACTAATAGGAAAATCGTTATTTTTAACTCCCCCTACCCTAATATTTTTTAGTTGATTTTATATATGTGCTTTTAATATTATTTTGCAGCTTTTAAAACTATAAAAACTTATAAAAAATATAAAAATATAATTATTGATTTTTAGATTATTTTAATATAATATTTGCCGATATTTACAAACCAAAAGCAAACAACTATGGTTAATGATTCAAATAATAATATAAAATTAGGCTCCTTATTTATAATATTTTCCGCTCTTTCATTCAGCATAATGGAAATAGCGGTAAAAATTTCAGGCTCTAATATACCTATAATGGAACAGGTTTTTGCCCGTAATTTTATAACATTGTTTATAAGTGCCTTTGTTATGATTAAAGATAAAGAAAGGCCTTTCCCAAATAAAAGTAATATTTTATCAATAGTATGCAGAAGTATTTCAGGATATTTAGGTATTATATGCTATTTTTATGCAACTAATAATATGGTTCTTGCTGATGCTTCAGTACTCCAGAAAACTTCGCCTTTCTGGTCTAGTTTTTTTGCTTTTATATTGATTAAAGAAAAGGTGTTAAAAATGCAGTGGCTTGGAATGATTATTGCTGCAATAGGCTCTATATTTATAATAAAGCCTACTATGAACTCAAATGTTTTTCCAGCTGTTATCGCTTTATCTGCTGCTATGTTTGCGGGTATTTCATATGCTATAATAGGCTCTCTAAAAGGAAAAGAAAGTAATTCATTAATAATATTTTATTTTTCTTTATTTTCATGTATATTCTCATTATTTTTTGTGAAAAGTTTTGTAATTCCTAATTTATTTGAAGTGTTATTACTTTTGCTTATAGGAATATTTGCAGGATTTGGACAATTCTTTTTAACTATAGCATATAAAAAAGCTCCCGTTTCTGCTGTAAGCATATATAATTATACTGGTGTAATATTCTCATATATTTTCAGTGTATTTTTATTTAAAGAAAAAGTGGACATTTATTCTATAATAGGAATGCTGCTTACAATATTCGCTGCATTATTAGTTTACTTTTATAAAAATAAAGTTTATATTAAAAATTAATTTATTGCTATACACTATATTTTTATTTTATATTATAA
>CASGDY010000060.1 GCA_949300355.1 uncultured Brachyspira sp. | reverse complement strand
TGAAAGAAATATAGATGTAATAAAATATTTAGTTTCAAAAAAAGCCAATATAAATGCACAAGATAATAAAGGAGACACAGCTTTAAATAAAACTCTTGATACTTCAGATGAAGGAAGTATTGATATACTAGACTTTGAAATAGCTAATTTTTTAATAGAGCAAGGTGCTGATGTAAACATAAAGAATAAACGAGAATATACTCCTTTGATATATCTTGATATGGGTGAAGGTGATTTTAATAATAAAAGTTTTCAGGAATATCGTATAAAATTAGCTGAAGTTTTATTAGAAAAAGGTGCAGATATTAATGCTCAAAATTATGAAGGATACACTTCTTTAATGTGGGCTTGTGCATCATCAGGATCAAGGTTTGCTGAACCATTTGTTAAATTTCTAGTAGAAAAAGGAGCCGATGTAAATATAGAAGATAACCATGGAGATACTGCTTTAGATATAGCAGAAGATCTTAAACTTAGAAAAATTGCAGGTATTATAAAAAAAGCTCAAAGAAATAGAAAGTAAATTTTGATGATTAAACTCGTAACTTTACATTTATAGTTAATTTAGTATAATAAAGTTATGAAAGATTTAAATAAATTAAAACAAATACTAAATGAAACAGTTACAATAAATAATTTAAATAGAATTAATGACTATTTTATACGATATTTATTTTCACATGAAGGAAATGAAAACATAGCTTTGAATTTCATTAATGCAGTATTTAAAGATTTAAACTTTGAAACTTTTAATAAAATTGAGATTTTAAATCCGTCGCCGAAGGCGGACAGTCGACTTAACATAGCAGAAAATTATGATGAAAAAGAAAGTATTGTTGATATAAAAGCTACTACAGAAACAGGAATAACTGTTTTAATAGAAATACAAGCTAGAGGTAATGAGGATTTTATAAAAAGAACTTTATATTATTGGGCTTATAATTACAGCAGCAGTTTAAACAGAGGTTCATTTTATGATGAATTGAAACCAACTGTAAGTATCAATATAACAAACTTTATACTAACAGATGAAGATAAAGTACATAGCTGCTATGTATTGAAAGAATTAAATAATAATAAGATTCTTACAGATCATTGTCAATTACATTTTGTAGAGCTCCCAAAATTCGATTTTAAAGATATCAATAAAAAAATAGAAAATCTTGATAATATACATAAAGAATTAATTTCTTGGGTAAAATTTTTTAAAGGAGAAGATATGTCAAATTTAATAAAAGAAAATACTATCTTTGAAGAAGTAGAAAAGAAATGCCATACTTTCGTCAATAATACTCCGGTAATGGATAAATATAAAAAGCGTGAAGTAGATACTTATTTTTTTAATAAGAGTATAGAATTAGATTTAAAAAAAGCCAAAGAAGAAGGAATAACTGAAGGTATAGAACAAGGCGAAAAAAATAAAGCAATATCTATGGTCAAAAATATGAAAGCTAGAGATATGGATTTAAATCTCATCAGTGAATTAACAGGCTTGAGTATAGAAGAAATAAAAAACTTGTGAGTGCCTGACATTCGTAAGAATGGCAGGAGCTATTTACGAACAAGTTTTTTATGTATAAATAAGAATAAAAAAATTATGAGCGTATGCTAAATTTATTTAGCATATCCTTTACCGAAGGTACGCAGAGCGAGCGAATAATTTTTTATGAATATAAATAAGAAATAGAAAACCTACAATAAAAATAAAAAATCTTTAGTCATATCTACATAATCAGTTTATAAGTTAATTAATAAATAAAAAATTTTTAATAAATTCAATTTTATTGTATAATACAAATAATGTTTTAAAAATGATATTTAGGATTTATTAATATGAACAAAATAGAAAGCTATTTTTTACAGCAGAATAAAATAAAATTCTCAAATGTAGTTTGCTCTCAGCATAATAAAAAAATAATATTAAGAAATCCCAAAAAAGCAGTGAAAGCAGTGAAAAAAGAAGAAAAAGATATTAAAAATGAAGGTATTGAATTAATGAAAGAAATAAAGAATGAAGAATTAAAAAAGATATATAGTGAAGTAGAAAAATGTATGAAATGCGAGGCTTTATGTAATAGCAGATTAAATGTAGTATTCGGCAGAGGAGATGAAGAACCTGATATAGTATTTGTCGGAGAGGCCCCTGGAGCTGACGAGGATAAACAAGGACTTCCATTTGTTGGCAGAGGAGGAAAGCTATTGGATAAATGGATTGAAAGGATGAATATAAATAATAAAAAATACTATATTATGAATGCTTTGAAATGCCGTCCTCCTGAAAACAGAGATCCTTTACCCAAAGAAAAATCTAATTGCAGAGATTATTTTGTAAATCAGTTAAAAATACTTAATCCTAAAATCATATGTGCATTAGGACGTCATGGTTTTGGTAATTTAATAGATTTTGATTTAAAAACGCCTTTTGGAAAAGCTAGAAATAAAGTGCATTACTACAATAATAATGGAAAAGATGTTCCTGTAATAGCAACTTATCACCCTGCTTATATTTTAAGGAATCAAAAAGAGGAAGATAAAGTTATATCCGATTTGGAGTTTATGCTAAACGAATTAGAAAAAATTGAAAATAATTAAAATAATTTTTACAATAATAGGAGCCTGCTATTGAAGAAATATTTTATTTTAATGTTAATAATATATAAATGTCTGATGCCTAATTCCTTCGACAATATAATAGATGCATCCGATTATCAAAGTTATGAAAATATAGAGTATACAAATATTCCAAAAAAGCCAACTATATTCGATTATATAAATCATGAAAATGAATTAGCTGATATTATAGAAAGAATAAACAAATATTTGGATAATAATGGAGATATAAACGCTGTAAATAAAAATGGTAATACTCTTCTCATGGAAGCTGTAGCTATAGGATATTATGATTTGGCTGATTATTTAGTAGAAAAAAATGCTGATATATCTATAACTAATGCTAATGGAGAAAATGCTTTAATACTTTCCGCACATTATCCATATATAATGAATCTTCTTATAAACAATAATGCTGATATAAATACAGCTGACAATAATGGCAAAACCGCTTTACATTATGCATGCGAATATGGAGATTTATATTCAGTAAAACTTCTTATAAAAAGCGGTGCGGATATTAATAAAAAAGATATACTAGGAAAAACTATTCTTATGTATGCTGTTGAAAATGAACATCTTTTATTAATAAAGTATTTAGTTGAAGATTTGCAAGTTGATATTAATGAAAAAGATGATTGGGGTCAGAATGCTATGTTTTATGCCACAAAAATAGATATAGCAAGATACCTTATTTATAATGATATGAATTATACTGATGTTAACTCAATAGGTTTGAAGCCTTATGAAGTTATGAAATATAACGGCTATATAAATGTATCAAATTATTTGCAAAAGTTAGAAAAAAGGAGATAAGTTACAAAAAATACCTTTAAGTATTTTTTTTATAAACCGAGAATATTTACAGTATATTGGAGTTTATATGAATATCAAGGTTATTTTACTATTTATTACTATAAATATGCTTCTTTTTCCTCAATATCTATCTTTAACTAATAATAATATATTAGTTAATATAGGTGAAGGAAGAGTTGACTATACGACATATACTATATATGCAGATGCAACAGCCGATTTTGTTACAGATACTCGTCTACATCCTGAAGCATTGTTAATATTACAGCAGCAGGCTGAAGAAGAAACTATGAAAACTTTATACGACACATTAGGAAATATACCTATAGATAGTGAGGATAATATATACAGCATAATAGAAGAAAATAGATTATTGAAAGAAAAAGTAGTAAATTCTATAAATAATGCAAGATTAGTAGGTATATCATATCCTACAAGAACAAGCGTTAAAGTACTTATGGCATTGGATATAATAACAAATAATCTTATGTCAGATTTAATAAACAACATACATATATACAAACCGGAACCTATAGTAACATATTTTGATACAGGTACAGATTATGACAGTCTTGTTATAGATGCTAGAAATATAGGTTTTATACCTTCATTATTTCCTACAGTATATGATGAAGATGGTAATGAAATATATAGTTTAGCTTATATAAATAAAAATATTGCTTCTACAAATGGATATATTACATATTCAACAAATTCTTTCCTTACAAATCAGAATATTACAAATACATTAGGAAAAAAAACTTATAATATTGTGGCATGGAGAGCCAGAGGCAGACTTTCAAGTGATTTAGTTATAGGTAATGAAGATGCAAGTATAATTATGAGCAGTCCTAACCTAAAAAATGCTATAAAAAACTGTAAAGTTGTATTTATAATAGACTAATTTATTATATTTTTATTATTCATTTTTTTTTCAAAATATGGTATAGTATCTATTATATTTTTAGGGTTATTTCTTATGAGTATTATAGAGAATTATATAGATGATATTTTTAAAAATCATCCGTATAAAGATGATATAAAAAAATATGTCAATAATGAAAATGATAATATAAATTTCGATACTGAAGAAATAAGCTTTACTATTTCTAATAATCATTTAATATATTCAAATCTATTAGATTTATATCTCAATGATAAGCAAAATGAGAGTTTAATAAGATTATTCAAAGTTATATCTATGCAAAAAATAGAAAATATATATATTTTTGAAATGCTTGTCATTAATATAATATCCGGTATGAATATCAAAGAAGCATTACTTAAATGCATATCTATAAAAAAAATAAATGATTGGAATAGAGATTATAAAAAATATTCATACAATGTAAATCCTATTTCAAATGAAATAATAAATGCTAAAATTAATATACTCATTTATTATTATTATGCTAGAAAATATTTTCCAAAAGAAACAGATGAATATATAGAAAATATATGCTCATCGAATATAAATGATGTTATTGAGGAGTATGGAGATAATATATTAATAGCTTTAATGGCTTTAACTATAAAGATATATTTTGGAGATTATAGTAAAATATCTGCTATATTAGAATATTCAAAAAAAGTAAACTATTTGGATTCTATACTTTCTCTCTTTCTTATTTTGAATATAGATGATAATATATCAAAAAGATTTATAGAATTAATAGAAAAGAATATGCTAAACGAAAATGAGGATTTATTTATAAATTTAGCATATATGGTAAAATTGTTCTTTCTAACAAGAAAGAATTATAGTGAAAAATTTGAAAATAAAAGTTTTGATGAATTCGTACATGATCTTGCAGATTTTAATATACCAAAATATTTCATATTTCTCATAAAATATCTCGATACCAATTTATCAATTAATTCAAATAAAATATTTGAGGGAATAAAAAGTTTATACAGCAAAGATAAAGAATCATTTTATAAACTTAATAATATATTAAAAAAAGTTGAAATACCATATATTATAGAAATGAAATCGGTATTAAATTGTGTTCTTTTAAGTGTTAAAGATGAAAATGCAGATGCTGCAGTGCTTGATAATAGTATAGATTGTTTCATAGAAAATATAAAAAGAGAATTAGAAAAAATATATGATATAAAATCTAATAATATATTTGAATTATTAGAAAATAAAATCATAGATAAATATGATTTGTCCGTTAATATCAGCAAAGAGTTAATATTTACAACAAAAATAATAGTTTTAATGTATGATTATAATGAAAAAGCAAGAAAGGTAGTTCGTGCTTTACTTAAATCATTGCCTTATAATTTAGCCATACCATTGATGATTAAAGACCGAAAGGAATTCTATAATATTAAATTAAAAGAGATACTTGATTATTTACAAGGGTATGATTTAGATTTGAAAGATTTAATAATAACATATCTATACACCTACCCTATTTATATTTTCAGCACAAAATACATATTAAAGCTAGTCACTAAAAATGCTGATTATACAATAGAAATGTTTCATGACAAAACATTTTTGAAGGCAGCTTCATATAAAAGTTATGCTCTAATAGATTTCTTGGAACTTCTATACAAAAAAGACAAAGCAGGATTCACAAACTATTCTGCAATTTGCTATGTACTGCATTTGAAAAATAAAGAGATAATAAACTGTGCTTTAAATCTGATAGAAGAAGATGAATACAATTCCAGAGCTTATGTTGAAAACAGTATACATGCCTATAGAGAAGATGTGCAGTTTGAATTGAAAAAGATAATAAAAAAATGGAATTATAGAAGAAAAGGATTTAAATTCAAAACTTTAGATGATATAAATCAGTATATTGATGATTATTATGAAGAAAGTTATGAACATTTAATTGACTTTATAGATGAATCTTTAATATCTGATGTAGTTTTAAGAAATGATAAGAACACTAAAGTCCCTGTAAAAATTATTAAGTATATACTTTTAGAGTATATGTTTCTTAAAGAACCTTATAGAATAAAAGATATAGACAGAATGATAGATTTATTTGATATGAATTCTATAAGAAATACATTTGAGAACATATATAAATATTGGAATGATAATAATTGCGAAGAAAGCAAGAAAAATATTATTATACCTTATTGTATTTATGCTGATTATAGTCAGATAGTTAATTTATATGATAAGATAGAATATTGGCAGGAGAACTTTCAATCATCTTTAGCAGCATATATAATACCTGCAATAGCTATGAACGGCGAAAAATTTGCATTAATGATAATAAATAATATTATATATACTTCTAATAATAAAATAGTGAAAAATGCGGCTATAGATTCTTTTGAAAAAGCTTCAGAATGTTTAAATATACCTATTGATAATTTATTTGATAAAGTTCTTCCTAATTTAGGCTTTAATGTAGAAAGAAATAAAGTAATCAATTATGGAAAACAAAAATTCACTCTTCAGCTATTAAGTGATTGTTATTTGGAAATAATAGATAATGAAAACCATAAAATACTAAAAGAGCTTCCAGATGCTATAGAAGGTGATGATGAAAGAAGGGTTTCAGATGCCAAAAAAGATTTAATACATATACAAAATTCATTAAAAGCAATCATATCATATCAGACAGATAAACTTAGAAAGGTAATGTTTAATGGAAGAAAATGGGATTATGAAACTTTTTTTGAAGTATTTGTAGAGAATCCTGTTATGCAGTATTTTACTCTTGCATTCATTTGGGGAGTATATGATGAAGATGGTAATTTAATAGAATGCTTTAGATATATGGAGGATGGATCTTTAATTTCAATAGATGAAGATTTATTTGAGCTTCCTAAAAATATCAAATATTATATAAGTTTATATCACCCTATTGATAAAGATGAAGATTATCAAAAAGTTTGGACTTATCAGTTAGAACTGTATGAGATAAATCAGCCTGTAGAACAAATTAAAATAAAAAGATATATATTAAAAGATAATGATGTAGAAAATAATTCTATCATATCTTTAAAAGGTCAGAAATTATCATTAGAATATATGGAAAAATTGTCAAAGGAATTAGACATCAAAACAGAATATTATAATGAATATGTATCATATTATATGGCTGATAATGTTCTAAAAATAATATGTGAAATAGACTGCAGTATATATGATGAAGATATATTAATTGACAGCATAAAATTTTATGAGTTAGAAAAATACAATAAATTTGGTAAAATAATTTCTCCTTTTGATATAGAAAGAAGATTTATTAGTACAATGATTTATTATTTATCTTTAGGTTTTTATGATTAATAATTCTTTATCAGCAAATACTTCTATAAAAACTGCAATTAAAAATGATTTAAGACTCAATTATCAAACTAGAGTATGGCTTGATGTTATAGCATTGCCGGCTATAGAGCTTAAAGAAAAGATAGAAAAAGCGATGGAAGAAAATCCATTTTTAGAATATGATTTTAACGATAATTATTCAAACTCTTCTTCATCAGCAAGCGATATTAATTCTATAATAGAAAACACAATAGAAAGTAATAAGGAAAGTTTATTTTCCCATTTAAAAAGTCAAATAGATATTACTTTTAATGATAAAAAAGAAATAGAGCTTGCAGAACAAATATGCAGTTTCATAAATGAGGACGGATATTTAACCATTGAAAGCGGAGAGATTTCAAATATATTAAATGCGGATATAAAGCAAATAGATAAAATAATTTCTATAATAAAAACATTTGATCCTTACGGAGTTGGAGCAAAAAACATTAATGAATGTCTTTCTATACAATTAAAGATGAAAAGAAAAGAAGCTGATGACAAAGAGATATATGATACAGCAATAAACATCGTAGAAAATTATTTAGATGAATTATCAAAAAAGAATTATGATAAAATAGCATTAAATTTAAATATAGAAGTAAATACCGTACTAAAAGCATTAAAATTAATACAAACATTAGAACCCTACCCTGCCAGAGAATATGATACATCATCTGTTAAATATATAGTACCGGAATTATTTATTTTTAAGGAAAATGATCGCTGGATTGTAAAAACAGATGAAACTTTTATCCCCCACTTGAAAATTAGCAAAAAATATATTAAACTATTAGATAGAGAAGAAAGTAAAGATAGCATAAACTTTTTAAAAGAAAAAAAGAAAGAAGCTGAAAGCCTTATAAATGCATCTAATGATAGAAAAAAAACTTTATTAAAAATAGGCGAAGCTTTGCTTAAATTTCAGATAAATTTCTTTGAGTACGGAAAAGAGTTTATGAAGCCATTAACTTTGAAAGATATGTCTTTGGAGGTGAATTTAAGCGAATCCACTATAAGCAGAATATCTAATGGCAAGTATCTTAACACTGTTTGGGGTACATTTTCTATAAAATATTTTTTCTCTAGGGCTGTAAATGGCGGGCTTGGTTCTAGAGGTGTTAAAGAAATTATAAAAAGAATTATAGAAAACTCTCAGGCAAAATTAAGCGATGAAAAAATCAGACTCATACTTAAAAGCGAAGGTATTGATATTTCAAGAAGAACCGTAGCTAAATATAGAAAAAGTATGAATATTTTTTCATCAAGAAACAGATAAAACAAAAGGAGATTTTATGCATCAAAATATCATTGGAAAGAACGTAAGAATCACTAAAAATGTTAGAGAACATATAGCAAATAAGATGCAAAATATCAAAATACATGCTGACAGAATAATAGACGCCAATATTATTTGCGACTATAAGCATGGTGAATATACTGTACAAGGCACTATAGCTTTCGGTAAAAAAGTATTTCATGATAAAGAAAAAGAAAAAGATTTATATGTAGCAATAGATGCTATGTTTCAAAAGATAGAAAGAGAAATAAGAAAATCAAAAGAAAGAAATATAGACAGAAGTCAAAGAGCTGTTGTAGACAAATCAGTGCAAGCAGAAGAAGATGATAATGCTTATTCAATCAATTCTGTAGGAATATATGAAAAACCTTTAGATGAGCTTGATGCTGTATTACACTTTAATAGTGATAAAAAACCTTATATGGCTTATTTACCTATTAAGCAGGGTGAAGATTTATTCAGCATAAAAATAGGAAAATTTCCTGTATTCTTATTTAAAGGCAATGATAATAAAGTGCTTGAAGTATACAACAAAGATGAAGAATATTGGAATATAGATGAAGTTAGTGTAACTCCTGATAATCATATAGATGCCAGCAAAAGCGAAAATTATTTGATAAAAGAATATAATGTAAGTGAGGCCGTAAATTATCTTACAGAAAACACTGACAAAAAATTTGTCGTTTATATCAGCAGCATAACAGAACAAGCAGAAGCTTTGTATAAAGAATCTGATAATTCATTCGTTCTAATAAGAATGTTTGATATTTAATTTATATATTTATAATTAACCATTTTGGAGGGGGTAATAATGAGTTTAATAGATTATATTAATAAAGATTCAATAATGATAGATGTTCAGGAAACAGATAAAGAGCGTCTTCTCTCTAAAATGGTTGAGCGATTAGATGAATGTCAATTACTTGTCAATAAGAATGATGCTGAACATGCTATTATGGCTAGAGAACAGTTAATGAGTACAGGTGTAGGAAACGGTATAGCAATACCTCATGCTAAAACTGATGCTGTGAAAAATATTGTGCTTAGTGTAGCAACTATAAAAAACGGAATAAATTATAAATCTATAGATAAGAAAAAAGTATTTGCTGTTTTCATGCTTTTAGCCCCAAAAACTTCAGCAAGTGAGAATTTAAAAGTACTTACTGCAATAGCTAAAATATTAAGAGATAATCCTCATTTCTTGGAAAAACTTATAAATGTTGAAAAACCTGAAGAGATTATGGAACTCATTGCTAAAGAGGAAATGAAAATATAATGCCGAAAATAAGCGTATCTAAATTCTTAGAACTCAATGAATCTAAAAATAATGCATTAAAAATAAGACGTTTAACAGGTCTTATAGGAATGGAAAATGAAATACTAGGATATGATATAAACAGGCCTGGTATGGCACTGTTCAAATATTTCAAAGATTTTGCATACGAAAGAATACAAATACTAGGAAAAGGTGAAGCCAATTATATAATCACTTTAGATGAAGAAAATAAAATAGATGTATTTGAAGAGATGCTTAGTTATAAAATACCTATTTGTATATTCACCTACAATATAAATCCTCCTGAATCATTTATAGAAATAGCTAAAAAAAATGATATATGTGTAATAATAAGCGAATTAAAAACTTCTGATATGATTAGAGCAATAGAAGCTTTAATAGAAGAAGAATTCCTTGAATCTTTCACTATACATGGAGGACTAGTAGAAGTTTTCGGTGTAGGAGTTTTAATTTTAGGTAAAAGCGGAGTAGGAAAAAGTGAAGCTACTTTAGAGCTTATATCAAAAGGGCATAGACTCATATCCGATGATATAGTTGAATTCAAAAAATTAAAAGACGGAAGAATAATCGGAAGAAAAAATGAATATATAAAGCATAATATGGAAGTACGTGGAATAGGAGTTGTTGATATAAGCAGACTTTCAGGTATGAGTGCTATTAGAGATAAAAAAAGGCTTGATTTAATAATAGAACTTGAACATTGGAAAGATGATGAACAATATGACAGAATGGGGCTGATTGACAAAACTTATACTATATTAAATACTGAAGTGCCTTATCAAAAGATTCCTGTTCGTTCCGGAAGAAATGTATGCATACTTATAGAAACCGCTGCTAAAAATTACAGATTGAAACAGATGGGATATAATAGTGCTAAAGAATTAGATAAGGCATTAATAGCACAAATAGAAAAGAAGAAACCAGATTCTGCAAATAGTTATTGATTATTATTATTTTGATTTTCTATTTTTAAATAAAGTATATCATTATTATCACCGCTTACGGAAGTAAATCCGTTTATTATGGCTGTTTCTATAAATCTATTAGGAGATGAATATTCTGCCTCCTCTGCACTAAGAACTTTAACCTCTTTTTCTAAACGTTCTATTTCATTATCTAATTTTGACAATTCAACAAGTATTTCATTAGCCTTAACATTTCTTGCAAATGTAAAAATACTTATAACTATAACAAACAATACTATAACTATAAAAAGCGAACCTATAGAGTAAGTTTTATTTTCTTTTTTATCTATATTTTGCTTATTTTCATTCATATTTATCTCCAAAATTACACCTTTTGAGCTATTCTCATCTTAGCACTTCTGCTGGCAGGATTAGATTTTATTTCTTCATTTGTCGGAAGTTTAACTTTATTATTTAGAAGTTTAAATATGCCGTCCTTATTCTTAGTTTTTTCATTTTCTTTGAAAAACTTTTTTATTATTCTATCTTCTAAAGAATGATAGCTCATTATCACAACTACCCCATTTTGTTTGAGTATAGAAGGTATATTTAATATTGATTTTTTAAGTATATTAAGCTCATCATTAACTTCTATCCTTATAGCCTGAAAAACTAAAGTTGCAGGATGAATTTTTCCATATCTTTGAGATTTGTCGGTATTATGAAATACTATATTTTCTAATTCTCTTGATGTTTCTATTTTTCTTCTGTTTCGCTCTTTTACTATAATACTAGCCATTTTCCTAGCATTGCTCATTTCTCCGTAATCTCTGAATACTCTTTCCAACTCTTCTTCAGTATACCCGTTTATAACATCATAAGCACTTTTTTCATTAAGTCCAAGCCTCATATCAAGTCTTACATTATCTTTAAAAGAAAACCCTCTTTCAGCTTTTTTAAAATGAAATAAAGACACACCTAAATCATAAAGCATAAAATCAATATTTCCAATTACATTATCATCTAGCTCTTCAATCATGTTATCATAAGTATTATTATAATAATGAAATTTATCATAATTTTTAAGTCTTTTTTTAGCTATTTCAAGAATGGCTGAATCTCTTTCAAAACTATGCACTTCTAGATTTAAATCGAGCATTGCCTTTGTATGTCCGCCCTCCCCTAATGTGGCATCAACGGCTATTTTTGCATTCTCTGGTATGAAGCTCAAAACTTCTTTAAGCATAACAGGTGTATGCACTATTTCTAATTCTTCATTATTATCCATTTGTAAATATTATCGGAACAATTAACATTAAAATAATTTCAATAAAAAATTAATTTAAAAATACTGCAGATTTTTATATTGATTTTTTTATACATTTTATTATCATATATAAATTAATATATTTTTTTGATAAAGGAGTTCTCGTATGGGAAAATTTGGAAGAGTTTTATGGCTCATTTTTGGTATTCTATTAATAATATCCGGCATAGCTACACTATTTAATCCAATAGAAACTGTTTTAATGTTAGCTTATATAATAGGATTTTTAACAATATTCTCTGGAATAAGTGCTATATTTTATTACTTTAGCTTAATAGATAAATCAGGTTCTACTTTAATTTTATTAGATGGTATAATATCAACAATATGCGGTATTATAATTATTTCTAATTTACAAATAAGCGGTGCATTCGTGCCTTATATGGTTGCTTTCTTTGTAATAGTAAGAGGAGTTGTGGCAATATCTTCTTCTATTGAACTTAAAAAGTTTGGATATAATCAATGGGGACTTTCTATGTTCAGCGGAATACTTACTTTGATTGCAGGAATTATTTTAACTTTCAATCCTATACTTGGTGCTGTTTATGTAACTGTAATAGTAGGATTATGTTTAATATTCTACGGCATAGTAACATTGCAGTTATGGTTTGCTTTTGGTAAATTCTTTAAAATATGAAATTATACCGATAAAGATGTATTGATTTTATTTACTAATATTGTTAAAATAAATCAATTATTAATATGGGAGAAAATTTATGTTTGAAAAGAATTTAAATAGCACTATATGCTTTTGTAAAAATATAAAATATAAAGAAGT
>CASGDY010000059.1 GCA_949300355.1 uncultured Brachyspira sp. | reverse complement strand
ATGTGAATATAAGAGATAAAGCAAATGGAAAAATAATAGGAAAGATTTTGAAAAGAGATATGATTTATAATGGGGGAGTTTTATTATCTATCAATGGAGAAGGTATTGATTATGAGAATTATCAAGATATCGAAACAAAGTGGCTTGAAGTATTTTATCTTCCTCCAGAGGCTAAAGACGGAAAAGATGCAATTCATGGCTTTGTGCATGGTTCACAGATAAAACTTGAAAACGGAGAATATTAAAAGAAGCATAACAATAATAAAAAATCGAACCTAAGCCAGCCCCAAACCAAATAGGTGACTAATTGGCAGGGAACAGATATGCAAATAAATTTATTTGATGATTATAGGCGTAGAGACCAGTGCTTTGCGTGCCCACTTAAGGGCGGCATAGCAATAATAATAAAATTTTATAGCAAATTTAAATATATAAAGCTAGATAAATTGAACTGATGAAGGAAGTTGCTAGAACTTATTGCCATTGACATGCAAAGCGAGCCAAAGCAGCCAGTAACTTTAGTTGCTGGCTTATAATAGCGATGGCGAGCATAGCAATAATAATAAAATTTTCTAGTAAATTTAAAAAAGGATAGTTAAAATGAAAACTTTTGAAGGAAAACTCGTTAGTGAAAAACCAATTAAAATTGGTATAGTGTGCGCTAGATTCAATGAATTCATTGTTTCTAAACTTTTGGGCGGTGCTTTAGATGCTTTATCTCGTCATAATATAAAAGACGATGATATTACTGTAGCTTGGGTGCCTGGTGCCTTTGAAATACCTCTAATAGCTTCTAAAATGGCTAAATCTAAAAAGTATGATGCTGTTGTTTGTTTGGGTGCTGTTATAAGAGGTTCTACTACTCATTATGACTATGTTTGTGCTGAAGTTTCAAAAGGTATTGCCAATGTTTCACTTAATTCTGATATACCTGTAATGTTCGGCGTGCTTACTACTGAAAACATTGAACAGGCTATTGAAAGAGCTGGAACTAAAGCTGGAAACAAGGGATTTGATTCTGCTATGGCTGCTATTGAAATGGTTAATTTAATCAGAGAGATAGAAAAGTAAATATCTAATAAATTTATATTATTTTCATATTATTAAAAACAAGGGCTTAAATTATTTTTTAAGTTCCTTGTTTTTTTATTTTCCTTATTTGTATTATTTGTTATATTTAATAATAAAATTTTTGTTTAATAACTATGTATTTTTTTACAAATTTAATATATTATTTATTAGAATTTTTTACTAATAAGGAGCTTATCTTATGAATTTGAAAGGATCTAAAACAGAGGTTAATTTGAGAAATGCTTTTATAGGTGAGGCTATGGCTAGATGCAGATATATGTATTATGCTGAAAAAGCCCGTGAAGAAGGAAAAGAAGATGTTGCTGCTGCTTATGAAAAATTTGCTAGAAATGAACAGGAGCATGCTAAAATATGGTTTGAAAGTTTTCATGGTATACCTAGCACTGAAGAAAATTTAAAAGAATCTATCATCAATGAAAATTATGAATCTATAGATATGTATCTTTCTTATGCTAAAACTGCACAGGAAGAAGGTTTTGATGAGTTGGCTATGGCTTTTATGAATGTTGCAAGGATTGAAGACGGGCATAAAAAACAATTCCAAAGTTTACTTAGAGATAGTAAAACAGATATACCAAGCTGGCAATGTGATATATGCGGATATATAGATTCTGAAAATAAAAATCCTTCTATATGTCCTGTATGTAAGCATAAAATAAAAAAATAATAATCATATAGTGTTAATATCCTATTGTAAGTTTTACTATCATATAATAAATAATAGAATTACTTGCAATAGGATATTAAAAAGTTTTATTTACACACCCCCCCCTTTTTGTTTCAATGTCTTCATCAAAATTTTTGTTCTATATATATTTATTGCTTACAAAGAAAAAGCATGCCCGCCCAAGTGTTATTTAAATTTAAGAACCTCACAACGCACGGTGAACGAAATTTCTTATATAATTAACATGTCATTATAAATCAGTTCATAACTATAGCTTTACTCTACGTGCGTTTAATGGCATCATAATCGCATAAAAAAACTTGGGTGGGCAGCTAAAATGTCAGTTTAAGTTTATAAGAAAAATTAAACTATAATACCAGAAAAAATAAAAAGCCTAGAGGGTGGGAATTAAAAAATAACCATGCTGCATAATAACAGCATGGTTTAGAATTAATATTGTTTATTTAGCTGCATTTCCTGCCACATTCAAAGAATCCCAGGTTCTTGCGAAAGGAGGAGCATAACATAAATCTAACATTCCTAATTCATCTACGGTAAGACCGGCATGTATACAAGCAGCTATAACATCAGCCCTCAATACAGCACCTCTTTTTCCTAATATCTGACCTCCTATTATCTTTCTGCTGTCAGCTAAATATATAAGTTTTATATGTAAGTCCTGATAACCAGGATAATAATGTGTATGATCTAAATCTTTTATAGTAACAGTCTTGTAATTTATATTTCTTTTTTTAGCCTCTTCCTCTGTTATTCCTGTTCTTGCAGCTTCAAGCTCAAAAGCAAGTATACAGGCACTAGTCAAACTGCCTATAAACTTTTCATGCCCTCCTACCAAATTGCTTGCAACCATTCTTCCTAATTTGTTAGCCCCTGTAGCAAGAGCAGCGTAAGTCTGATCATCTAATACTTTATCATATATGCTAGCACAATCTCCTGCAGCATATATAGAATCAATGCTTGTTTTTCCTTCCCTATCAACTAATATAGCACCATTATCCATTAATTTGATTCCGGCTTCTTTAGCTAAATCATTATTAGGTGTAACACCTATAGCAACAACAACATAATCAGCATCGTATTTTCCTTTGTCTGTAATAACTGCTTTTACATTATTGTTATTATCAGCTTCTAATGACTGAACTTTTTCATTGAGATGTAAGTCAACATTTTCTTTTATATGCTCTATCACCATATCAGAAAATTCTTTATCGAATTTATTTCCAAATACTCTGTCTGAACGCTGTATAATAGTAACATTCTTTCCTATATGCTTCAAAGCATGAGCAGCCTCTATAGCTATAAATCCAGCACCCAATATTACAACATTTTTAATATTAGAATCTTTCATTTTCTCTCTCATATTAATAGAGTCGCTGAAATCTTTTAAAGTTGATACATTTCCTATATTAATATTTGGTATATTAGGTATTATAGATTTTGCTCCTGTAGCTATAAGAAGTGAATCATAATTATCTTCAAATTCTTTATTATTGAGAATATCTTTAACTAATACTTTTTTGTTTTTGACATCTATTTTTAAAACTTCATGATTAACTTTCAAATCTATTCCTGATTTTATAGTAGCTTCAGCAGTTCTTGCTATCATAGTATTAGGGCTTTCATAAAAACCGCCTACATAATAAGGCATACCGCAAGCCCCCCAAGATACAACATCTGTCTTTTCATAAACTGTAATTACAGCCTCTTTATCTAATCTTCTAGCTTTGGCAGCTGCACTCATTCCTGCTGCAACGCCTCCTATTATTATAACTTTTTTCATTTTATAACTCCTTTCTTATATACCTATATGTAGTATATTAAAAAATAATAGGTTTGTCAATTCTTATCGTTTATTTAAGAATATAATAAAAATTTACAAAATTACAATGATATTTTATTTTTGTAAAGTGTTTAATGTCCAATTATTTTTATCAAATATATTTCCTTTAACGGTATAGTATTGAGAGAAATTAAAACCTTTTTCTAATTGTCTATTAGGCTGCCATTCATTTAATATTATAACTTTTAATTCTCCATTTTTATAATCATTTGTGATTATATTATCTGTAAATGGATTTATTTGTTTAGGAAGATGCTTTGCAGATAAATAAGGCACATCAGCAACAGTCATAAAATTAGAAGATATAGAGAAATCATTTGTGCTGTTAAAATCTTTATACATTAAAAAAGCATTGTATATAGACATAAACTCAAGACCATTATTTTGATAAAAATCTGTTTCCATATTAGTACCATGGTCAGAAACAATAATTATTTTTGTATTATCATATAAATTATTCTCTTTTAAAAATTTAAAAAATCTTATTATATTATTAACAAATGCCCCATGAGAATAATATTTTCTAGATGAAAATTCGCTTTTAAACTTTTTCATATCTTCCTGAGGAATATTTTGTTTCCATATAGAAGGTAAAAAATTATCATTAAAATAAAATTGCTCATGAGTTGTATTATTATGTATAAAATTGAAATAATTTCCGCTATTAGTAATAGAAGTGATATACTGTAAAGAATTTAATATTGACAATTCATTTAAAGAAGTATTGATATTAACTGAGTCATTTTTTCCATATATATACCAATTAGAATTATCATAAAAATTTTTTCTCATAAAGGAAGGAATCATTCTAAATAATGAAAATCTAAAAGATACTTTTTTTAATAAATCCATGTTTTTATCACTTAAATTATATAATTTTTGATCAAATATTTCTTTCATATCTTTTGTTTCATTTGAATAATCATTAATAAAATTAGTCAGAGCAAATTTTGAAAAATCCTGATTTTCAGTATATGCATTAATATTAGAATATGATGAAAATAAAGAAGTATCATATCCAAAATTTAAATTAACAAATGTTACATTGAAAAGATTTACTTTATAACCATAATCTGTAAACATTCTAGGCATTACCAATGTAGATTCATTATATTTATCTTTTAAATTATATTTATTCTCTACAGTAAGTTCATAAGGCAAATATTCATATCCTCCCATTAAACCAGGTATAGCACCTACTGTGTTTTTTGAATATGCTAGTATATTAGTATATAATGTAAAACCATTCATATCTTTTTTTAATTCAGGATTATTATCAATATACTCACATACATAATGAGATGTAGCTGCATCCATAATAATAAGAAAAACATTAGTACCCGTTGTA
The DNA here is from genome assembly GCA_949300355.1 of uncultured Brachyspira sp. Taxonomy (GTDB): domain Bacteria; phylum Spirochaetota; class Brachyspiria; order Brachyspirales; family Brachyspiraceae; genus Brachyspira. Next base: position 8,573 of record CASGDY010000059.1, on the reverse strand, counting down.
GAGAGATTAAAAATATTATTATAATTATGTTCTTGTAAATCTGCTTTAGATTGATTTTGTATATTAGCTAATATTTTCTGATCCTTACTAATACTAAATATATCATATATCGATATGGATAATAATACCAAAGATATTATCATATATATATTAATAAGAATGCTTATCTTTTTCTTCTTTAACAATAAATAAACAATACCTATAAAAATAAATATAAATAAAATATTCAATGATATTTGAATAAAATTAGATTTTAAAAGGTCTGTGTTATCAAAAATAAAACTGCTTGATATATTTCCATAATTTCCAACTACTATAAATGTATCTACAAAAAATATTATTGAAATATAAATCATTAATAATGTTAAAACATTTTTGATTTTATTTGAAAATAATACATAAATAAATAAAGAATAAACAAAGAAAAAACCTATATATTTAGAGATATTATTTATTATTAATGTAAATGGAGCATTAAATTCCTGACCTGAAGAAGCTATCAATGTTGATGGAATAAAAAGTCCGGCAAGTAATGTTATAGAAACAGAAGAAACAATCAGAAGTTTTAAACAGTTATCGCCTAATTTAATATTAAACAAGTTATATAAATATTTTTTATAAATTATTATTGTAAATAATAAAATCCATATATACAAAATATCCATATAAGTTTTGTCATACACTACAAATATTTTCAAATATTGTTTTTCTAAAGAAGCGGCAAATATACTATCTTTATTGAAATATAATAATGTATATACAAACATAAAAACTGTAAAAATTATGAATATAATAAAAGAAAGTTTTTTAACAAATGTCATAATTGTTTTATTATTAAAAACTTTATCAGCTTTACTTTTCAAAAAACTATAATTTTCCAAAACAATATTTTTTACTAATGAAAAAGTACAATTTACTGTCCAATAAAATAGAAGCCCTGCAGGTGAGTTATATAAAAGCACCAAAAAAATTAAATTAGTAATATATAGAGGAAGCTGCTCTTTCAAAGTAAGTTTTCTTGCATATACTAATGAAGCTAATAAACTTATTATAGTCATAACAAAAGGAAGAAGATTTATTGTGATATTTCCAATATTAATTAAAGCATCTGGTTTTGCTAAATTTTTTATAGCTCCAAATTGAACAAACTCTAAACCATCAAGATTATGTATAAAATGATATGCTGCTATAAAAAATGGTATTTGTATAAGAAGCCCTAAAGTACCTCTAAAAGCATAAATAGTTTTATATCCATTTATTCTTTGACAAGTTCTTATTAATAAATACCTTTGATCACCTTTAAATACTGATTTTATATTATCAATCATAGGTTTCATTTTCTTTTGTATATCTCTTTCTTTTTGCTGCCATTTTTCAGCTATATTGTATAAAGGCAGAGATATAAAATTAACTACTAAACTTATAAAAAATATACTTACTATATAAGAACTTTTTGTATATACTTTAAAAAAATAAAAAGATGTTTCTAAAATAAACTCTATTGGATATATCAAAATATTGTAGAGTACATTAAAAAACATCACAGTACTCCCAAAAAATAATTTTTTTTGAGTTTATGATTTTTATTGGAAATAAGTAATATATTTTTTGTATGTAATAAAAAATATTTATGTTGACTGTTGACTGTTGACTGTTGACTGTTGACTGTTGACTGTTGACTGTTGACTGTTGACTGTTGACTGTTGACTGTTGACTGTTGACTGTTGACATAAATTACCTATTTTTATATTTCAAAAATATTACAATATATATAAAAAAATGTCAATTATAATACATATCATATTTTGATAATTAATGATTTCTATAAAAACTAAAAGTTGAAAAAATTAACTTAAAGATATACTATTATACAAATAATTATTTTTTAGGGAAAGTAAATCAATTATGGACAATTCATCAGATTATAGTCTTCAAGATAAAATAGCTAATATGATATCTCATTATAAAGAAATATGCTATAGAGAACCTAATAATCATAAAGCAAGAGTAGATTTCGGAGTGTTTTATACTCAATTAGGAAATCATAAAGAAGCTATAGAGCTTTTCAAAGAGGCTTTACTTATAAATAATAATGATTATTCTATACATAGACTTTTAGGAATATCATATACAAAGATAAATAATTACTATAATGCTATTACATATCTTGAAAAAGCTTGTGAATTAGAAAATAATGATTATATAAGTCTTAACTGGCTTGGTAAATGCTATGTAGAAGTTGGAAGACATGAAGATGCCGTAAATGTATTGAATAAATCTTTTATGCTGGCACCTAAAGAATATCTTAATTGGCGTACTTTGGGAATAGCTTTATATAATCTAAAAAGAACAGATGAAGCTATAGAATCTTTTGAAAGAGCTATGGAGCTTAATAAATACGATTATACAAGTCTATATATGCTTGCTATTGCCTATAAAGATAAATATGAATATAAAAAATCCATAGATATATTAAAAAAAATAACAGAAGTAGAAAAAAATAATTACTCTGCATATTTTAATATGGGACTATGCTTTTTTATGATTGATGACTTTGATAATGCTGTATCTTCTTTTAATAGCGCATTAAATATAGATGATAAAGATTATTTATTATACTATTATCTTGGAATTTCTCTATATGAAACAAAAGATTATATAAATGCCATATCATATTTAAATAAATCTATAGAAATAAATGATAGACATTCATCTTCTTATTATTATTTAGGACTTTCATATTATTCAGCAGGCCTTTATGATAATGCAGGAAATATACTAGAAGAATGTGTTAAATTAGATAGTAATAACAAAGAAGTTTATATATTGCTTGCTAACACTTATAATGCTATGGGCGACAGAGAAAAATCTATAATAGCATTCAATAAATCTAAAGAAATAATATCTTAATTAGTTATTAGTCAAAGCAGATTGATCATTATCCAAATTTTCCTGACTAATGATAATACCATAACCTGTAATTTCTATTACATATTTATCATCTAATTTGATGATAAAATTCTTATCTCTTCTCTCTATATCAGTAATTTTAGAATGCGGATACTCATTATCTATAACATTAACCATAGACTTATGTATGCAGCTCCTAGGTATTCCGATATTTTTAGTTTCATCATTGATTATAGATATTTTCTTCCAAAGACCTGTATTATAAAAAATAAATTTATAACCAAAATCTATATCAACTTCATATCCGCCGCCGTTTTGGTATAATGAAACTGATTCTATATTATTGCCTGGAAAATTAATATTTAAAAAATTTTTCGCTCTCAAAGGCAGAGAATTTTCTGTCATAGTTTGAGAATATATATTTACATTTAATATCAATATAAGCAAAATCAATTTTAAATATTTCATAATGTTTATTTTCGTATTTTATCATTATAATGTTAGAATTTTTTGTACCGCAAATTATTTTAGCTGGTAAGATACCGGCTATATAATTATAACCGGTATTCCCATAATATTATTAAAGATTATCATTTTCTTTATCAGATATATTATCTTTAATAATATCATTATATTCTTCAATTAAAGAATGATAGTCATCATCATTAAATATAACAGAATCATTATAATTATTATTTTTGAATTTCTTAATCATAATCAATCCTCCCCATTATTATATTTTTTTGTGATAATATTATCAAAACAACACAGAATAATTTACCTTTTATATACCCATCAAAGCTCATAAACTTAATAATAAAATCTGTATATATTCATTTAATAAACTCAAACTGTATATTATAATAATAACAAAAATTTTCTATTAGGAAATAAAAAAATATATATTTTTTTTACAAAAAGGTAATTTTTTTTTATTTTCATTAAAATAAATTGACATTTAGAATAATAAAGCATAAAAAAGGTCTATACATTGCTGTATAGACCTCATTATTTTTTAATATTAATCAAAATTAATTCATAGCATTAATTTTTTTCATCATATCTGATTTTTTAGCAGCTGCTCTGTTAGAGTGAATAACTGATTTTCTAGCAGCTTTATCTAAAGCACTTGAATATTTTTTGAATTCTTCTGAAGCAAGATTTTTATCATTGCTTTCTACTGCTTTAATTACTTTCTTTTTTTGAGTATTTAAGAAACTTTTAATTTTTCTATTATAAAGATTTCTAACTTCATTTTGTCTTAATCTTTTAGATGCTGAAGCTATATTAGGCATTATCGCTCTCCATGTTAAAATAAAAAGCGGAGTTGACGGGGCTCGAACCCGCGGCCTCCTGCGTGACAGGCAGGCGCTCTAACCAAACTGAGCTACAACTCCAAATTAGTTAAGGAATGCTTCGTATTATATACCAATTCTATTTTTTGTCAACTACTAAATTTAAAAATTTTTAAAAAAATTATAATTTTATTAGAATTATATATTAAACGCACGTTAAAAACCGCATAATATATAAACAAATTAATAATTATAAACGTAATAATATATAAAAAATAGACTTTACGTGCGGTAAATTCTATTTTAAATTTAAAAACAGCTTGGGTGGGAAGCTAAAAATTCTTATTAGACTATTAAAAATATAAAATATAGCAATTGCAAAGCATATCAATAAGGATAAAGGGCGGGATTTAAAATAATACAAAAAAGAAAAGCGAAGGAAAATATTAATTCCTCCGCTTAATTCTCATATTTAATAATCAGTTATCATATCTGAACATCTTGACTATAATCAATACCTTCTTCATCAAAGCCATGCATATTCATATAATCTTTTCTGAATAATGCTAAATCAGCTATTTCTTTTAGATTATCTTTTGTTAATTTATTCCAAGAGTCCAAAACTTCTTTTTGAACATCTTCTCTTAATTCCCAATCGTCTAATCTTATTCTATTTTCACTATCAACAGGTACTTCTCCGCCATTATAAAGTTTTTCATTTAAAAGTCTGTACATTTGCTCTATACATCCCTCATGAAGACCTTTATTTTTCATTACTTTGAATAATATACCTATATAAAGAGGAACTGTAGGGATAACTGCTGAAGATCTAGTTACTACCGCCTTGTTTACTGACACATAAGCATGTCCTTTGATTTTCTCCTGCATTTCTTTATCCAATTCTTGAGCTGTTGCCTCTAAATGATCCTTAGCTTTTCCTATAGTACCTTCTCTATATACTGCTTTTGTCATTTCAGGGCCTATATAAGAATAAGCTACATTAATAGCATTTTCAGCTAATAAATCAGCATTAAGCAAGGCATCTGTCCATAATTTCCAATCTTCTCCGCCCATAACTTTTACAGTAGATTTTATATCATCTTCATTAGCAGGGTCAATAGATACCTCTAATAACTCCTCTGTAAGGAAATCTACACCTATACCATTATATTTTTTTCCTATAGGTTTTAAAGATGAACGGTAAAGTGTTCCTGTTGATTCGTCCATTCTTACTGGAGCTGCCAAACTATATATAAGCAAATCTATTTTTTCACCGTTAAAGAATGTTTTAGCCTCTTTAATAACTTCTTCTTTTGAAGCGTTTAAAAAAGCATCTAATATTAAGTTTTTATCCTCTATTCCGTCTTTTTTAGCGAAAGCAGAAAAAGACTCATTGTTATACCAGCCTGGTGTAGCTGTTCTTCTTGCTGTAGCTCCTTTTTCAAATGATACACTCATAGTTTTAGCACCTAATCCATAAGCTATAGCTATTCTGCTTGCAAGTCCGTATCCGCCTGAAGCTCCTAATATAAGAGCATTTTTAACATTAGATTTTACTTTTGGCTGTGATTTCACATAATTAATTTGATTTTCTACTTCTTTAGCACAGCCTAATGGATGAGCTGTTATACATATATTATTTAATATTTTTGGCTCTACTACCATATTGTTTATTCTCCTATCATTTTTAATTACAAACTAATTTTATAATACTTTATAATAAAATTGCTTTTTTTTCAATGAAAAGAAAATTAAAAAAATGATTATTAATTTAAGAAATATACAAATAATATATTCATCTAAATGTATGGTAAATAAATAATAAATATAATATAAATAACATTAATAATAACTCTATATATATACAAAAAATAACACATACGGTGTATAGATTCTAAATTCTAATCGCATTAGGGCGGGTATGCTTTTTCTAAATTCGCAATAGAGAAATTTAAGTCATAATTTTTAATTAGACATAAAATATAAAAGGGCGGGCATTTAAATTAATACAAAAAATCAAATTACACTTGCCCCACCCTCTAGGCTTTCAGCATAATATTCAATTTTTATATTATTTTTCTTTTTAATTTTTCAAAGTTATTTCAGCTGCCCACCCAAGATTTTTTTAAATTTATAGTCTATACATCGCACGCTAAGCAACATTATAAATATTGATTTAATCCGATTATAATTTTTATTAAATTTACAATTTCATTAACCGTGCGTTCAAAAAATTCTTAATCAAAATTTATTTAAAACTTTTATTAATTCATTTTCAATGACTTTCATAACTTCAGAAAATTCTTTTATATTTTGAAAATCTTCCCCGTTTAATTTTGTTGAAGGAATTTTTAAAGCATACTTGTATATACCGCAATCAGCATATCCATTATAAGCATTATTTAAAACGCCTATTTTTATAATTTTATTTGCATCGGTATAATTAACTTCTTCCAATGGATAAATAAAACCTGCCTTTTTAGCATTAAGTGTATAAGCATAAGAAACTATTTGATGCTTGTCATTTCTGTCTATATTTTCATTATCATAATAATTTAATCTTTTGTATTTGGCATCAAGAACTATATTATTTTCATCTGATAATTTATAAAAGTCTGGATAAACTCTCCAAGCATTATCAAGTAATTTAATACCATTTTTTGAATTTCTATTTTCAGCATGAATAAAATTTTCTTTGCTTAAAAAAGTATTTAAATATTCTTCAAAAAGCCAAGCACCATCAAATAATAATCCATATACAGTATTATCATTGCTGCCGTATTTTAATTTTTCATGCCTTAATATTTGAATACATATTTTTCTTAGAGGCTCATATTCATAATAGTATGGGTGTGATAATTTTTTTAAGTTTTTATTTATAATACTTTCTCTTTTATTTCTATCATAGCTAGGAGTAGAATAAAATATCTGCTGAACATAATCTTTTATTTCACAGTCATAACTTAAAAGATATCTGTTTTTTGTATTTATATATTCTATAGTGTGCCTTATTAATTGCATGATATTATTATCATAGCTGTATTCTCTAGTATTGTACGAAATTTTACCATTGAAAGGAATATTATTTTTTATGTATCTGTTAATATCAATACTTCCTTTAACATTAGAATCATTATGTTTTATTAATTTGTACTGTTTAAAAAGTCCTTGTCTTAATGCACGTTTAAAAAAACTTATAAACATATAAATTAAAAAATCAAATGAATCGTCATAATCTTTGCTATGCTCTAAATTAACAATATTAAGAGAAAGCACTTTCATAAGCATATAATGCAGAAAATAATCTTCATTATCATTTACAGCGAACCTTGAAGAAATTTTTATTTGCGTATTATTATAGCTTATAAATCCCATTATATTATTAGTTAATAAACTGTCATTAATAATATCAAATATTCTGCTGTCTTCTTCTAAGTCCTTACTTTCTTTTATAGAGTTAGGAAATATTATAATATTATCTTTAACATCAGCAAGAGTTTTACCAGCAATTTCTTTGATTGAAACTATATCTTCTTCAGAAATATTTTCTTTTATATTTATTAATTTTTCATGTTTAGTATTATCTTTTAATTTAATAATTTTATTATTTTTATTCATTTATTATCGCAGGGCTTTGCCCCGCACCCCAGTTCTTTTTGTGACCAAAAGAACCAAAAAGACTGCATTTTTTTGGCTCTTCTTTATATAAAAATCCAACCAATTTAAAATTTATTAATTATAGTATTATAATTTTGTTCAAGTTTATTTAGTCTATTCTCCATCATTAACTTTTTCTGTATCAATACTAGATTGTTGATTATTAGGTGTTTGTGTATTATTAGCAGAATCTGAATTATAAGCATTTTTTAGTTCTTCAAGTTTACTTTCAGCATCAGGCATTCCTCTCAAGTACTCATACAAAAGTCCTCTCAAATGATTCTCCCATAAGCTATTAAATGCTTCTTCAATATTGCCGCCATTATAATAATTTTTTAACTTCAAGAAATAAGAAGCTCCTATATGATAAGATGAATTAAAACTTTCTATTTGTTCTATTTCCTTATTTAAATTATCCATTCTTCCTTTAGCTTCTTTTATAATATCATCTTTATTTGTTATTGCAGTATTATCATCAAACATACTATCAAGCATATCTTGTGTATCTTCCGCTTTAATCTCTTTCCAAGCGAACCTCCTACGCATAGCAAAGTCCATACTCTCAACGCTTCTGTCAATATCATTCATAGTGCCTATTATATAAACATTCTCTGGAACAAAAAATCCGTCTTCAAATTCATCATCTTCATCGCTTTCATCATTATTAATTAAATTATTATATTGAGTTTGTACTTTTCCACTTTCACCTCT
>CASGDY010000058.1 GCA_949300355.1 uncultured Brachyspira sp. | reverse complement strand
TTATTGGGATATGTATGCTAGAGGCTGTTTAGTAGGTATTACTAGAGGCGTTAATAGAAGCCATATAATAAGAGCTGCTGAAGAGGCTATTGCTTATCAGAGTAAAGATGTTATTGACGCTATGGTTGCTGACAGCGGTGTTAAACTTGCTTCATTAAAAGTTGACGGCGGAGCATGCAGAGATAATTTCTTAATGCAGTTCCAATCTGACATCATCAATACAAAAGTTCTTCGTCCTCAAATCACTGAAACTACTGCTTTGGGTGCTGCTTACTTAGCAGGTCTTGCTGTAGGATTCTGGAAGGATAAAGATGAGATTGCTAACAGATGGAAGTTAGAGAGAGCTCCTTCTATTTCTGAAGAAGAGAGAAATAAAAAATATATGGGCTGGAAAAAAGCTGTTGAGAGATCAAGAGGCTGGGCTTTATAATTTATCATTAAGTAAAAAATTATGCATATTAATATCTTAAAATGATATTAATATGCATATATATTCTTATTTTTTTTTTTGAAATTAATTTTAATATACGGCAATTTTATTTAAAAAATTGTTTGATTAATTGTATAAATAGTTTAGAGTTTTTGCACAAAAAATTTAGAGGAAATATATATTATGTACGATATATTGATTATAGGGGCTGGAGTTTCAGGTACTTCTTCAGCCAGGGAATTATCAAGATACAAAGCCAATATATGCGTTGTTGAAAGAGGGGAAGATGTTTGTTCTGGAACTTCAAAATCAAACAGCGGAATAGTGCATGCCGGTTTTGATGCTTCTGAGGGTTCTTTAATGGCTAAATTAAATGTTTTAGGTAATAAAATGATGCCAAAAATAGCAAAAGACCTTGATGTGCCTTTCAAGCAAAATGGTTCTTTGGTGGTTTGTACTAATGAAGAGGATATGCCAAATTTACAAGCTATATATGACAGAGGAATTAAAAACGGAGTAGAAGGACTTCAAATATTAAACAGAGAAGAAGTTCATAAAAAAGAGCCTAATTTGAATGATAATGTATGTGCCGCCTTATATGCACCTACAGGCGGTATAGTTGATCCTTTCATTTTAAATATCGCTTATGCTGAAAATGCTCATGCTAATGGAGTTGAGTTCAAGTTTTATACTGAAGTAATTAATATTAAAAAACTTGATGACGGAACTTTTGAAGCAGAAACTAATAATGGAATAATAAAAGCTAAATATATAGTTAATGCTGCTGGTGTTTATGCTGATAAGTTTCATAATATGATGAGTAAAAATAAAATACATATTACTCCTAGAAGAGGTGATTATATATTACTTGATAAGGAAGTTGATAATCTTGTAACTTCTACAATATTTGCTTTGCCTACAAAATTAGGAAAAGGTATTTTAGTTACTCCTACAGCTCATGGCAATATAATGCTTGGGCCTACTGCTATTGATATAGAAGATAAAGAGGGATTAAATACTACTGCTGAAGGTCTTGCTCAGATTATAGAGAAATCTAAAATGACAGTTAAGAATATTCCTTATAATAAAGTTATTACTTCATTCTGCGGACTTCGCCCTCATGAAGATAATCATGAATTTATTATAAAAGAACTTGAAGACTGTGAAGGATTTTTTGATTGTGCCGGTATAGAATCTCCTGGACTTGTTTCTTCTCCTGCGGTTGGACTTATGGTTGCTGATATAGTAAGTAAAAAAGGAAATTTCGAGAAGAAAGAAAACTTTATAGAAACTAGAAAAGGAATAACTCATTTCAATGCTCTTTCTAATGAAGAGAAAAATAAACTTATAAAAGAAAATCCTTTATACGGACATATAATTTGCAGATGTGAGAAGGTAACAGAAGGCGAAATAGTGGAGGCTATAAAAAGACCTATAGGAGCTAAATCTATTGACGGAGTAAAAAGGAGAGTAAGAGCAGGACTTGGAAGATGTCAGGGCGGTTTCTGTTCTCCTAAAATAATAGAGATTTTGGCTAGAGAACTTAATGTTTCACCTATAACTATTACAAAATGCGGCAAAGGTTCTGAAATAGTTATTGGTTATGATAAGGAGTAAAAATGGAATCTTATGATGTTGTTGTTATAGGCGGAGGACCTGCCGGACTTGCCGCTGCCATTTCTGCTAAAGAAAATGGTATAGATAATTTACTTATGTTGGAAAGAGATGCCGTACTTGGAGGCATACTCAATCAATGCATACATAATGGTTTCGGACTTCATAGATTTGGTGAGGAGCTTACAGGACCTGAATATGCTTATAGATTTATAGAAAAAGTTGTTGATTTAAATATCAATTATAAACTTAATACTATGGTTTTGGATATTGTACTCAATAATGACAAAACTAAAAAGATTACTTATATAAACAAAGAAGAAGGTTTAGTTGAGATTAATGCCAAAGCTGTAATACTTGCTATGGGATGCCGTGAACGTTCAAGAGGAGCTTTAAATATACCTGGATTTAGACCTGCCGGAATATTTTCTGCCGGAGCTGCTCAGCATTTAGTTAATATTGAAGGATATATGCCTGGTAAAGAAGTTGTAATACTTGGTTCCGGTGATATAGGACTTATTATGGCTAGGAGAATGACTTTTGAAGGTGCTAAAGTTAAAGTAGTAGCTGAAATACTTCCTTTCTCCGGAGGGCTTAAAAGAAATATAGTTCAATGTTTGGACGATTTCGGAATTCCTCTTAAACTTAGTCATACAGTTATAGATATTAAAGGAAAAGAAAGACTTGAAGGCGTTACTATAGCAAAAGTTGATGAGAATATGAAGCCTATTAAAGGTACTGAAGAATATTATTCCTGCAATACTTTGCTTTTATCTGTTGGGCTTATTCCTGAAAATGAGCTTTCAAAAGAGATAGGCGTTCAAATTAATCCTATAACTTCCGGAGCTTTTGTTAATGAAAGTTTAGAAACTAATATTGACGGAGTATTCTCCTGCGGTAATGTACTTCATGTTCATGACTTAGTAGACTTTGTATCTGAAGAAGCTGAAACTGCAGGAAAGAGTGCCGCTGCTTATGTTCTTAAAAACAAGAGAAGAAATGACAGCAACTCTATTTCTTTAAAAGGCTCTAATGGTGTGAGATATACTGTTCCTTCTATGATTAATGTTGATAATGTAGATGATCATGTAATGGTAAGATTCAGAGTAGCAAATATATTTCAGAATAAATTCTTGAATGTTTATTTTGACGGCGAGAGAATAATACATAAAAAGCATTTGATATTTGCTCCTGGTGAAATGGAAACTGTGAAGCTTGATAAAGCTATGCTTTCAAAAGAAGGCTTAAAGAATATTGAGTTTAAGATAGAGGATAATTAAAAGAGTTTTGATTATTAAAGCTAATCGGGGTTATTGATTAATGAGTAAAACTATAAGATTGATTTATCCGCAGTGGCAGGGCGGAATTATATCACATTGGATAAAGGAATTAAAGCCTGAAGATTCTTCAAGAGGTTATTATCTTGGGGCAAAATTACTAAGCATACTTGCTCCTCAAAATGATAATCATGAAACTTTGGAAGTTCCTGTTTCTTTGGATATAAAAAACAGAGAAATAAAAAATGGAATTATGGATTATGATTTTATAGTATCTCAAACTAAAAATGCTTTAGATATTTTAAGCAAAAATAATCCCGATAAAATAATCACTTTCGGAGGTGAATGTTCTGTTAGTGTAGTGCCTTTCACATATTTAAATAAAAAATATGATAATGATGCTGCTTTAATTTGGATAGATGCTCATCCTGATATTACTTTGCCTGAAGATAATACTTATGCTGGATATCATGCTATGGCTGTTAGTGCTTGTATGGGTAAGGTTGATAAAAATAGCTCTATACTTCCAAGCAAAATTTCAGCTGATAGAATATTATTTGTAGGGCTTAGAGATTGGGAAAGAGATGAGATAAAAAAACGTCAAGAGGAATACGGCATAATTCATTTTGCTCCTGAAGAAGCTTCAAGCGAAAATATAATAAATTGGCTAAAAAAATCTAATGCTTCTAAGGTTTTGATACATTTTGATTTAGATGTGCTTGATCCTAATGAGATAATAGCTGCTGTTGGTGTTTCTCCGAACGGAATGAAGATAAATGAAGCAGTAAGAATAATAAATGATATTGCTAAAGAAAAGGAAATTGTTGGCTTTACTATAGCGGAACATATGCCAAAAATTGAAATAATGCTTAAAAATATGATGTCTGATTTGAGTTTATTTAATGAGCTCAATAACTAAAAAATAACAAACAATAAAAAATATATAAGGAAGTAATTAAAATGGAAAAAAAAGAATTAACTTGTATATGCTGTCCTATGGGCTGTGCTTTGTCTGTAGAGTTAGAGGGCAGTAATGTTTTAAGTGTAAGCGGAAACACTTGTAAAAGGGGCGACACTTATGCCAGAGATGAAGTTGTTCGTCCTGTAAGAATGGTTACTTCTATAGTAAAAGTAAAAAATGGAAAATTAAAAATGCTTCCAGTAAAAACTAAAGAACCTATTGATAAATCAAAAATTAATGAATGCTTGGAGGCTTTAAAAACTGTAGAAGTTAAAGCACCTATTCATATAGGGGATATTGTTGTTCAAAATGCGGCTGGGGTTAATATAGTGGCTACTAGAAATGTAGAGGCTGTTTAATCTTATTACTAAATATCATTAAATTTTAAAAGGCATTGTTTATATAAAGCAGTGCCTTTTTATTTGTCTTTCTTTATCTTTTATAGTATATTATCATAATAATAATAACTATATGGAGTGGTATATGGACAAAGATTTCAAACAACAATTTGACAAAGTAAAACATCTTCTTGTACCTAGTTTTGATTTGGACAAGCCTTTTAAAGATAAAAAATTTAATGATACAGAACTTGATATATTAGATATAGGAGAAGTTAATTTATCATCAGGTAAAATAATTGCCTGCGATCCTTTAGCATATATGTATGATGATCAAGTATCTCCATTTATTCAAACTGTAGGGCCTAATAAATATAAAGTTTCACTTCTTATAATAAAAGATGAGGAAAGAATTTCTATAGCTAAAATTTCTTTCTCTGATAAAGAACCTAAAAGATATGAACTTGCCGTTACAGGAGAAGAAGATTTATCTGAAGTAGAAGAAGGCGAGTTTTTCGGATATCCTGTGGATGCTGGTATGGGTTGTTTTTGCGATTATGATGCAGCTAAAAAATATTTTGAATATGAAAACAAACTTGAAGAAGAAAGCGGCGGAGATTTCGATAACAGATACGATGATTTATTTTCCGACCTATTAGAAGATAATGCCAAAAAGAATCCTAAATATCAATCTGAATATGGTGATTGGCTTAATTGGAATATACCTGAAAGCGATTCTAATATAGTATTATTTACAAGCGGTTATGGTGATGGTTATTATCCTTCCTATTTTGCTTATGATGAAAATGATAATATATGTGCTTTATATACTATATTCATAGATTTAAACGATGAAGAAGATGAAGACTCTGATGATGAATAATTTTGGGTGTATATACTTAAAATTTAAAAAAATCTTGGGCGGGCAGCTAAAAAATCTAATTTTGTAACAAGAAAAAATAAAGTTTATATTACAGATAAAAACTTTAAATATAGAGGGCGGGCAAATGTAATTTAAGTTTTAAAACTTTCATTACATACCCACCCTTTATTATTTATAACTATTTTTTAAATTCAAATATTAACTATATTTATAACTTAATGAGAAATTTCAGCACCCACCCAAACTTTGTTTAAATTTTATGATATTATTACCGCACGCAGAGTAAGTTTATAAGTATAGGCTTAATTATTAATTCAAATCAACTTTATTATAAAAACTAGCTCACCGTGCGTTTAGAAAATTTTAAATCTAATTAATACTTGGGCGGGCTTTAATTTTTCTGATTACGTTTTTAATTTAAATAAAATTGATAATTGAAATTAAAACTATAAATTTTAAGGGGCGTGATTTTTAAATAAAACAGAAAATATAATATAAGAATTACTTTATAAATTGAAAAATATATAAAATTATATAGAATCATAAAAAACATTAAGGAAAAATAATAATGAAATATAAACCTCAAACAAAAGATGAATTGATAGATTTGATAGAAAAAAATACAAAATTTAATAAAATAGATACAAGCCTAATAACAGATATGTCAGGATTATTTAAAGATTCTATGCTAAGAAATTTCAGCGGTATTGAAACTTGGGACACTTCAAATGTTAAAGATATGAGTTTTATGTTTTTCAGTGCTAAAAGCTTTAATCATGATATATCTAATTGGAATGTATCTAAAGTCATTAATATGGAATATATGTTTTGCAGTTGTGAACTTTTTAATCAGCCTCTTAATAATTGGAATGTTTCAAACGTAAAAAATATGAGTAGTATGTTTGGCAGTGCTGAAAGTTTTAATCATCCATTAGACAAATGGGATACCTCAAATGTAGTAAATATGAATTTTATGTTTTATAACGCTAAAAACTTTAATCAAAATATAAATACTTGGAATGTTTCAAAAGTTACTAATATGTCAAGTATGTTTTCAAGTGCCAAAAAATTTAATCAGCCTTTAAATGACTGGGACGTTTCTAATGTAAAAGATATGGAGTTTATGTTTTTTGAATCTGAAAGTTTTAATCAGCCTCTTAATAATTGGAATGTTTCTAAAGTTGCTAATATGTCAGGTATGTTTGAGGGAGCTAAAAGTTTTAATCATTCTATAGAAAATTGGATTATTAATGGGGCTTGCTTTATTGATGATATTTTTTCTGGTGCTTCTTCTTTTAAGAATGTGAAGTCTATATTAAATATTTATTTTATATCTAAAGGAAATAATAGAAAAAAACTTTTAGCTATGCTTGAAAACTGCAATATAAAAGAAGTTTATGAAGAAGTTCTGAAGTATAATAAACTTAAAGATTTTATTAAAAAACTTGAGAATACTTATTATGATGAATTAAAAGAACTTATTGAAAATAAAGATAGTATTATATTAGAATATAAAAAAGCTAAAAAAATAGAATTAAAAGATGATGAAAAATATAAACCTAAAAATAAAATGGAATTATTAAAACTAATAAAAGAAAAAGTAAAATTTGATAAAATAGATACTAGTTTAATAACTGATATGTCAGGGTTATTTCAGAACTCAAAACTTAAAAAATTTGATGGGCTAGAAACTTGGAATACTTCAAATGTAGAAGATATGCATAGTATGTTTAAAGAAGCTGTATATTTTAATCATAATATAGAAAATTGGAATGTATCTAAAGTAAAAGATATGGCTTATATGTTTGAGAGATGTACTAGATTTAATCAGCCTCTTAATAATTGGAATGTCTCTAATGTGAAGTATATGAATTTTATGTTTTCACATTGCATTATTTTTAATAATGATTTAAGTAATTGGAATGTTAGTAATGTAGAGATTATGAACTTTATGTTTGAAAGTGCATATTCTTTTAATCAGGATATTTCTAAATGGAATATGAGCAAATTAAAATATGCAGACGCTATGTTTAGGCATGCAAAAAGTTTTAATCAGCCTTTAAATGATTGGAATATGAGCAATGCTGAATCTATAACCTCAATGTTTCAATGGGCTTCAAATTTCAATCAGCCTTTAGACAAATGGAATATGTCTAATATTAAATATATATCATTTTTATTTGATAACTGTATTAATTTCAATCAGGATTTAGAATCTTGGAAGTTAGGAGAAAATGTTAGTATGAAATATGCTTTTTCAAATTCCCTATGGAAAGGAATCTTCCTTCTTGGTATAAAAGTTAAAAATAATTTATAGCGGATTGTAATATACTTTATAAATTGTATATACCTAAACAACTACATTTTGTCAAAAACAAATTTATATTTTTGTTGTTATATCTAGGGCTTTGCTGCGAAGCACACAGTCGTGCCAGCCCCCAGTTCTTTTGGACTACATCCGCCTTTGGCGTGCCACAGGGAAGCCCGCCTCACGAAGTGTGCCTACGGCAGGCGAGAACCTATATCCTCGACAGGCTCGGATACTCTTCGTGAAAGACTGCATTTTTATAGTCCATACCCTATATTTAATAGGAATGTTTTTAATATAAAGTTCTAGCATTTGCGTTTTTCGCGTAGCGTATCCGAAGGATAAAAACTTTGACGAAGTTCGCAGAGCGTGTGCGTCAAAAAAGTTGATAATTCTATATAAAGTGTATCAGTTGAAAAAGTTAAAAATTTTCAGTATATACTTAAAATTTAAAAAAAATATTGGGCGGGCAAATGTAATTAAGTTTTAAAACTTCAAATATTTGTATATTAATGCATATTATATCGAACGTATATTGAGTTTTGTATAATGAATGATATTGCTTACGACTAGTACCCCACCCAAGCTTTCATTAGATTAAAAATGATTTTCCCGCACGCGTTAAACTAGATTAACAATATAATAAAAATTTGAATTGCAAATAAATCAATATCTTTAGCTTTATTCTGCGTGCGTTAAGAAAATTCTAAAATTAATTCCGGCATAAAAAACGCCTGCACTTCTAAGAATAAAAGTGCAGGCTAAGGTCTATGAAAAGTTTACGAAATGTCATACATTTGCATAAGCTGGTTCAGAATTATTTTCACTATTATTTTCTTCTTCCAATGCCTTTCTTTTCATTTTTCTGTAAATATATATGTACATAATACTAGCCATTATAACAGTAACTACATCAGCTATAGGCTGAGCCCATATAATTCCTTTTATGCCGAATAATTTTGTTCCTATAAGTATTGTAGGAACAAAAGCTATACCTTGTCTGCTTATAGAAAGTATTAAGGAAGGAATTGATTTTCCTAATGCTTGGAATGTAGACATAAATACAAATTGGAAACCTATTATAGGAGCTATAGAATAACTAGCAACTAAGAATTTTACTCCATAATCAATTACTTCTTCATTGTTTATAAATACAGCTACTGCTAATCTTCCAAATATTAAAGATAACACTAAAAGTAAAAATCCTATTATTACGCTTACAGCACAAGATATTTTAATAGCAGCATTCATTCTCTTATAATTTTTAGAAGCAAAGTTGTAACCTACAAAAGGCTGAAGCCCTTGAGAAAGACCTATAAATACTAATACTACAAGAGTAAATATTCTTTGAGATACGCCAAGTCCGGCTACTACATTATCACTGTATCCTGCAGCTAAATTATTTATTAATATGTTTGAAGCACTCATAAGTATATTGTTAATTGAAACAGGTATTCCTATAGAAAATACATTGACAAGTATATCTTTATGCAAAGTAAATTCTTTAAAATGTATAGATAGGAAAGATTTTTTTCTTAGAATATGGTATATATAGTAGACAGTAGAACAAGCATTACCTATTATTGTAGCAAGAGCAGCACCAGCAACACCCATATTCATATAAAGAATCATAATAGGATCCAACACTATATTAACAATAGTACCAAGCATCATACCTATCATAGCCTCTTTTGAAGAACCTTCAGCACGTACAATTTGTCCCATAGCCATCTGATTGACTACAAAAGGTGCTCCAAATGCCACTATTACTAAATAATCTTTAGAAAATTGATAAGTATTCTGACTTGCTCCCGAAATTTTTAATATATCCTTCATAAATATTAGATATACAGCCATAGAAATAAAACCTACTATAATGCTTGCATAAAAAGCAAATGCTGATATCTTTTTTACAGATTCATAATCTCTGGCACCTAATTTTCTTGATATATATGATCCGCCCCCTATACCGAATATATTACCAAAAGCCATAAGAAGCAAATATATAGGCATACATAATGACACGGCAGCAACCTGATTAGGATCGCCTGTTTGTCCTACGAAAAAAGTATCTACCATATTATAAAAAACATTTACTAACATTCCTAATATTGTTGGAAGTGCCAGCGTAATTAGTGCTTTATGTACTGGATAATTTTCAAATAATTCTATTTTTTTATCAGTCATACGTTTGTACCTCCTTTTTATTATTGTCAATATATATAGTATACTATATATATAAATATAGCAAGCTATATAATTGTAAATTTTCTAAATTTATTAATAAAATGTAGGATTAAATTGAGAGTTAATAATACAAATACAACTTTAATACTGTAATAAAATACTTGATTTTTTATAATTTTAACATATAATATAGCGAGGTATATTATTATATTTTATTAGAATAAACCATTAACTATTAACAAGAAAGGCTAATATGTATAAATTGAATACTTATGTTGTATATCCTATGTACGGTATATGCAAAGTTGCGGGAATATCAGATAATAAAGTTAATTCTAATTTAGTAGAATGTTATGTTTTAGAATGCGAAAGTGAAAATATTACATTAAAAGTGCCTATAAATAGAGTTAAAGAATATCGTATACGAAAGATTATATCCAAAGCAGAAGCTGATAATCTTTTAAATATATTACAGACAAAACCTCATGATATAGAAAATAATTGGAAGATAAGATATCAGGAAAATGAGGAGAAACTAAGAAGCGGAGATATTAAAGATACGATAGAGGTTGCAAGAAGTTTATTCACAAGAAATAAGTTAAAAGAACTTTCTGCTAGTGAAAAGCGTCTGTATGAAAAAGCTTATATGTTTATAGTTAATGAAATTAGCATAGCTTTAAAAAAAGATAGAGATGAAATTGAAGATATAGTATCAAATGCTTTGGAAAAATCTGCTAAAAAATTCAAAACTAAACCTTTAGAAAAAGAGAAGGTAGTTAAAGAAGAAAAAGAAACCGCTAAAAACGGAAAAAGAAAGAAAAAAGATACTTCTAAAGAATAATAATTTTTCAATATTGTAAAGCTAATTATAAAAATTGTGAGCCTCTGGCAAGTTTACTTGACAGAACTTTTGAGCGAATAATTTTTATTAGCAATAATAGAAAATAATAATTTATCTAGTTTATTACTTAAAAATATAATATGCGTATAAATAAAATTAAGGGGAAATTATGTGGAGAATAGTATATTTTGTGCTATCTTGTATAGTGCTGGCTTTAGATTATTTCATACTGAAACATTTTGATTATAAAACATTAACTGTATTTATAATAAGTGCTATATTGGTGTTTTTATTTGAATTTTTGTTTATAAGAAAGAAATCTTCTAAAATTATATTGGGTTTTTTTATAGCGTTCTTTTTAACATTAATCACTGTACTTTTAACTATAAGTACAATTAATACTG
Source organism: uncultured Brachyspira sp. (assembly GCA_949300355.1). GTDB lineage: Bacteria > Spirochaetota > Brachyspiria > Brachyspirales > Brachyspiraceae > Brachyspira. Next base: position 2,652 of record CASGDY010000058.1, on the reverse strand, counting down.
TAGGAATAACTTTATCATTAAATGAAAAATTAATTATTTTATTCGTAGAAGGATATTTGATTTTCGGTATTATTATAGCTTTTATACCAAGCATATCAAATATGTTCAAACTTACGAAGCAGGATAAAGCTAAAACTGCAAAAATATTAGACACTTCTGTTATAGTAGACGGAAGAATATATGATATTGCAGAAAAGAAATTTTTTGACGGACTTCTTATACTTCCTGAATTTGTTATAAAAGAAGTGCAGTTTTTAAGCGATGCAAGAGATCCTCAAAAAAGAATAAGAGGAAGAAGAGCTTTAGAGATATTAAATAAAATGAAATCTTCTAAAAATATACTTCTTTCAATAACTGATATAGATTTTCCTAACATTAAGGAAGTTGATTTAAAACTTATAGAGCTTGCCAAAAAAATGGATGCTAAAGTAATAACAAATGATTTTAATTTAATGAAAGTAGCTTCTATACATGAAGTAGATATATTAAATATTAATGATTTAGCTAATTCGCTTCATGTAGTTGTTTTACCGGGCGAGACTATAAATATAGATTTGATAAGGGAAGGAAAAGATAAACAGGCTTTAGGTTATTTAGAAGACGGCACAATGATAGTAGTTGATAATGCTAAGCATTTAATAGGAAAGAATGTTGAAATAGAAATAGACAATGTTCTTCCTAAAGAGGCCGGCAGAGTAATATTTGCATCTTTGGCTTCTTCTAAATCTAATAATAAAAAAAGACATGATAATCAAAATAAATAATTTTTTTAAGGAGTATATCTATGATAATAGATCTTTCTACAACTATATATGATAAAATACCATCTTATCCTGGAAATCCTGAAGTTGTTGTCAAACACACAAATGATAGAAGCAATTCAGGATTTTATGTAACAAATATAGCTATGAGTGTTCATACTGCAACTCATGTTGATACACCTTTGCATTGCATTGATGAAAAACCAACTACAGAAAATATAGATTTATCTCATTATGTTGGAAATGCATATTGTATAGATGTTCCTACTAGTAAAGGCGATACTATTAAATTACCTTCTGATTTTGATTTTAATAAAATTAAAGGAAATGATATTATAATATTTAGTACAGGCTGGGAAAATAAAATGGGTACAGACGAATATTTTGATTTATGGCCTTATATAGATGAAAAACTAGCGGAAAAATTGGTGGAATTAAAAATAAAGACTGTTGGGCTTGATACTCCTTCTGTTGATTCTTTAGAAACAAATAATTTAACGCATAAAATTTTATTTTCTAATAATATATGTGTAATAGAATCTTTAGTAAATTTAGAAAAATTAAAAAATAAAAGCTTCTTTTTCAGTGCTGCTCCTTTAAAAATAAGTGAAGGGGAGGGGTCTCCTGTTAGAGCTTATGCTATTATAGACTTATGACATATAAAAATAAAAAAACCATGCTGTTTATTAAAGCATGGTTTTTTTATAATTTTATTAGAATCTTACACCTATTTGTCCGCCTATATCAAATCCTCCGAATGTTACTTTTGGAGAAACATTTTTATATTCCATAACAGGGAAGTCATAAGACATATAAATACCTAAAGTAAAGTTGTATAATAAAAGAAAATCTAAACTTGCTTTAAGATAAGGTATGCATAAATTATTAAAATTATTTTGAAGTTGTTTTAAATCATATTTTTCAATATGTTCTCCGCCGTTATTTTCTTTAGAATACCTGCTTCCGCCAAGAGGAAACTTTACTCCTGCACCTACACCAATAGATAAAAATAATATATCAATTTTAGGCATTAAACCTACACTTAAGCTATCAAATGTCAAATTTTCTTTGTTAATATCTGATTTATAAGCGAATACATCTCTTTGATATCCTATATCTAATGCTATTCCTAAAGATAAAACACTTAAATCAAAATAATAATTAGGACTTAAATATACTCCAAATTCAAAACCTCCGTCAGGTTTATAGGTTTTACTTTCTTTGCCGTCTTCATAAATAAAACCAATACTTGCTCCCAAAGGTACAGTTAAATCAACGCCAAAACCGCTTTTAGCCATAAGATTTGTACTGATAGTTATTATTAACATTGCTGTTATAAGTAAAATTTTCTTCATAATATTAATCACCTCTTTATATAAAATTAACTCTTTTTATAATATAATAATATTATATATTTTTTCAACTAATATATTTTATAAATAATTATTTTATATCTTTTTTTTCAGTTTTGTTTAAGTCAAAAAAGTTGATAAAAACAAATAAAAAATACCCATTAAAAGAGCATATTATTTATATATAAAAGATTATCAACTAAAAATAGACTAATACTTTTATAAAAAACAATGCATTAGTTAGAATATAAATAAATTTATAATAGCATTAGTTTATGTTAAAATATTTACATGTCTTTTTTGCAACTTTTTTTGGCAAAAAAAAGTTGATATTAATAACAAATAAAAAATTACTCGTTAAAATAAGCTGCCATTTTTTAAATAGCAGGCACTTATAATTTTTTATCTCAAACTTTTTTATTTATTAAAAACTATATTACATTAAGATACCAAATCTTTAACAGCATCGCGTCCGGCATTCAATGCTTTTTTTATTATATACCTAAACAACTACATTTTGTCAAAAATAAATTTTTTAA
>CASGDY010000057.1 GCA_949300355.1 uncultured Brachyspira sp. | reverse complement strand
ATATACATTAATAGATTTTTCTAATGCTTTTATTGATTTTTCTAAAGTTTCAACATTTAATGCCATAATATTTTAACCTATTTTATTATAAATAATTTTGCCGTATTTTTCTATATTGTTTTTCAATTCTTTATTATTTATATCTTTATGATTTATTACATCAAATTTTAAAAGTGTTTCTAATTCTGAAAGTTCTTCTTTCAAACGCTCGCAAAAAAGAAAATCAAAATCGCCTATTACAGATAAATCTATATCAGAATTATATTTTTCTCTATTTTCTGCCCTAGAACCAAATAATATTATTTTTTCTATTTCTTTATGAGATTTAAAAATATTATTCATATTATAAAGCAGTTTATCATCTATCATAAATAGTCCTCTTCCAATTTCTTCATAAAAAAGTTATATAAATCTTCCAAAACATTTAAATAATCATTTTCTATTTTTATAATAACTTCTTTAAATTTAGCAAAATCATAAGTATGTGAAAGTAAATTCCGGCTTAACATCATATCTATAAAAATATTATGTTCTTTTATTATGCCTGCAGAATATGCTTCTTTAAAAACATTTCTTGCAGTAATATCTATATTATTTAAATTTCCGCTATATTCCAAATAATCTTTTAATGTTTTCCAAGCCAGTTCATAAGTATATTCAAATCTCTGTATTACGCCTTCCTGTTCAAGTAACGATAACTCATCAACTTTCATTTCTTTAAATACACTGTCTAATAATTTATAAGCCTTACTAAAATTATTAAATCTTTGTTTCCAGCGTATATTTTCATTTAATGCCATAGCCTATTTCCTCTAAATTATCCTTTATTATCTTTTCCAATTTCCTGCTTTCTTTAAAACATTCGCCCAATTCTTCTGTTAAAACTTTCATCTTCGCATCAAAATCTTCTTCCTCCTTATCCTCTTCTTCAAGCCCTACATATCTGCCGGTTGTAAGTATATAATCTTCTTTTGATATCTCTTCCAAAGAGGCACTTTTACAGTATCCTTTTATATCTTTATAGCCTTTGCCTTTCTGCCAGCTATGAACAGTTTTTGCTATTGCTTCTATATCCTCATCATCTAAAACCCTCTGAACTCTGCTCTCCATTCTGCCGTAATTTCTTGCATCTATAAAAAGTATATGTCCTTTCTGCTTTTTATCTTTATTCAAAAACCATAATGAAACAGGTATTTGAGTTGATATAAATAATTGAGTAGGAAGAGATATTATGCATTCTATCAAATCATCTTTTATCATATTCTCTCTTATTAAACCCTCGCCCGATGTTTGAGTAGAAAGAGAGCCGTTTGCTAATACCACGCCAGCTTTACCGCTTTCTGATAATTTTGACGCTATATGAGAAAGCCAGCCGTAATTCGCATTTCCGTTTGGAGGAATTCCCCATTTCCAGCGATAATCATCTTTTAAAGCATCTGCTCCCCAATCTGACATATTAAAAGGAGGATTCGCTAATATATAATCCGCTTTCAAATCTTTATGCAAATCTTCAAAAAAAGTATCAGCATTATTCTTTCCCAAATTTCCGTCTATTCCATGTATTGCTACATTCATATTACATAGCTTCCAAGTTGTAGGGTTGCTTTCCTGTCCGTATACAGATATATTATTTACGCTTTCAGAATGTGCCTCCAAAAACTTTGCACTCTGTACGAACATTCCTCCGCTTCCGCAGCAAGGATCATATATTCTTCCTTTATACGGTTCTAATATTTCAACTAAAAGCTTAACTATTGGCGATGGCGTATAGAACTCTCCGCCTCTTTTTCCTTCTGCAGTTGCAAATTGAGATAAAAAATATTCATACACATTTCCTAATATATCTTTTTTATTTTTATTGGCTATTTTTATATTAGAAAATAAATCTATTATCTCCCCTAGTCTTCTTTTATCAAGTTCAGGGCGGCTGTAATTTTTAGGAAGTATGCCTTTCAATTTTTTATTATTTTCTTCAATTTTAAGCATAGCCTCATCTATAATAGCACCTATCTCATCAGAACGTGCATGTGATGATATATAATCGAATCTTGACTCCTCAGGCAAATAGAATATATTTTTTTCTCTGTATGCCTCCGCCTCATCTTGCATATCAAAGCCTTCTTTTACAAGCTCATTATATCTTATTTCAAATTTATCAGATATATATTTCAAAAATACAAGTCCAAGTATTACATGCTTATATTCCGAAGCATCTATATTACCTCTTAATTTATCAGAAGCAGCCCATAGCTCTTTTTTTATATCCTTATCATTTTCTGAAGCAAGCATTTTTTATAACTCCGAATTATCTATTTATAATATATAATATACTATAAAAATATTATAGTTACAATACTGATTGATTTAAAAAGATAAAAGCCCTATATTTTATTAAAATACAAGGCTTTAAAAAATATCAAAATTAATATAACTATTGAAATTACCAATCGGTATATCTCTTATTTAAAGGATCACTGCATTCAATCATTTTATGACACATCTCTAATAATAATTTATTTTTCATATCATCATACTCTTTATTAAAAAATAAATTATTCTCCTCATTAGGATCTTTTTCTAAATCATAAAACTCTCCATATTCTTCATCTAAAAATATTGAAAGTTTATATTGTTTAGTTCTGTATGTTTTTATAAATATCCCCCTGTCATGGGCATCATAAGTGATAACAGCTCCTTTTTTATATTTTTTATTTTTATCTTCTCCTGTCAAAATATTTTTTAAGCTATGTCCCTGTATTCCATAAGGTATTTCTTTACCCAACATATCCAATACTGTAGGAACAATATCAATATTTTCTACTATTTCATCGCTTCTATTTTTTACTATTCCTTTACCATAAAATAATAATGGCACCTTTATCAAGCAATCGTACATAAAAGGCCCTTTCCTTAAAAGTCCGTAATCTCCTAAATATTCACCATGATCGCTTGTAAATATTATTATAGTATTATCAAATTCATTTTTATCTTTTAGTTTATCTATTATTCTTCCTATCTGCGAATCTATAAAACTTATCATTCCATAGTAAAGTTTTTTTATCTCTTTTATTTCTTCTTCACTATAATTATGCTCTTCACCTCCTCCAGGCCAATAGCCTCTATAACCTTGTTTGGTTAAATGTTCAGGTCTTTTTTTATCCAGCTTTAATTTGCTATTAAGTTCTTTAGGCTCAATGTCTTTATAAATATCATAATACTTTTTTATAGGATCGAATGGATGATGAGGATCTACAAAACTAACCCACATAAATAAAGGCTTATCAAAATTAAAATTATCTATCTCATCTATAGCCTTTTGTGCTGTCCAATAAGTTTGATGCAGTTCTTCAGGTATAGAATTAATATAAAATTCTGATTTAGGAGGTATAATTTTATAATCTTTAGATGCTAATTCATCTAAGTATTCACCCTGCTTATCATCTTCAGTTATATGTGTTATATCAAATCCATAATATGTTTTATCTCTTTCTCTCACCCTATCCCTTTTAAGTACATCTTCCAACACTCTATCAAAATTTTTTAATTGAGGTCTGAAATGCATTTTACCAGAAGCAACATTAAAATAATTTTCTTCTTTTAAATAATCAGCTAAAGTTATTTCATCCTCATTTAATTCTGTACCTATATTCCAAGCTCCTATATTCATAGGATATCTGCCTGTAAATATTGAAGCTCTTGATGGAGTACATACAGGACTTGTACAAAAAGAATTTGTAAACACTGTTCCATTTTCTGCTAATTCATTTAATACTGGAGTTTTAACTTCATCACTTATATATCCTACAGAATCCGCACGCATTTGATCTGCTGTGATTAATATAATATTTGTTTTTTTACTCATATATTTTATCCTATACTTTATTCTTTTACAGCTCCGCCCATAAGTCCTGATATAAAGTATTTACTTGAGAATAAGAATGCTACTAAAACAGGAAGTACGGCAAAAATTGCACCAACCATAATTTGTCCGTAATCTATACGAGTATCACCTTTTAATACAGAAAGTGCAACAGGCAATGTATACATATCTTCAGTATTTAGTATTATAAGAGGCCAAGTAAAATCACTCCATTGTCCCATAAAAATATATATTCCTAAAGCGGCAAGAGAAGGTATCATTAAAGGCATAACTATTTTAAAGAATATATATATTTCACTTGCTCCGTCTAATCTCGCTGCTTCTATTAATGCATCCGGTATACTCAAAAAATTCTGTCTCATTAAAAATACTCCAAATGCTCCGGCTAATCCAGGAAGTATAAGAGCAATATGTGTATTTTGTAAATTAGCAAATGTCATCATTCTATATAAAGGTATTAATCTGCTGTAAACAGGAATCATCATAGAAAGCAGTACGCAAGTAAATAAAAAATTCTTACCCTTAAAATCAAATTTAGCAAAAGCATAACCTGATAATGAACATAAAAGAAGATTAACAACTGTAAATATTATTGATACCTTCAATGAATTAAACAATGCTGTCCATATAGGAATTCTATTACTAAGAGAGTTCAAATTTTCAAAGAAATAATTACCAAAAAATACAGGAGGCGTATTCATAAATATTTCTCCTGAACTTTTTGTTGCAGCTACAAACATAAAATAAATAGGATATATACTGAAAAAAGCTCCTATAGATAAAAATACATATAGTATTATAGTAATTATTTTATTCTTTTTATCCATTATTTTTTATCTCCTAATTTCAATTGTATGAAAGTCAAAGCACCTACTATCAACAATATTATTACAGATATTGTTGCCGCATAAGTCATATTCAAAGATACAAATGCCTGATTATATATATAAAGCCCCAGAGTCATCGTACCATTATTAGGACCTCCATTTGTAAGCAGGAATGGTTCTGTAAATAAATTCAATGTTCCTATAGTAGACATTATGGAAGTAAATAAAATTATTGGTTTCAAAGACGGCAAAGTTACATATAAAAATTTCTGCCAGGAATTAGCTCCGTCTATAGTTGCAGCTTCATAATAATCTTCCGGTATATTCTGCATAGCGGCAAGGAATAAAATCATATTATAACCAGTCCAACGCCAAGTAACGACAATAACTATAAGAAGTTTTGCCGGTATAGACTGCTTAAGCCAAGGTATAGCATCTATTCCAAATTTTGATAATACAAAATTGATTATTCCTCTATCCTGAAATATTAATAAAAATATCATACTATAAGCTACAGCATCGACCAAAACAGGTATAAAATATGAAGCTTCAAAGAAAGATTTTAATTTTTTAACACCTCTGTGAATAATACTTCCTAATAATGTAGAAGTAATAAGCATTATAGGAAGTCTTATTATATAAAAGATAAAAGAGTTAATTATCGCTGTTCTAAATATTGTATCGCCGAAAAGCCTTTGATAATTTTTTATTCCATTAAATATAAACTCTCCTCTTCTTTGCGTCATAAAACTCAATACAATAGTTTCAACAAAAGGCCAAAAATTGAACAATATTAAAGTAATAATGACAGGAATTGATAAATAGAATCCGAATCTCCTAGAATATTTCTTCATTATTCCTCCAATCAGAATTTAATACTTAATTTTAATGATAGCATTTAACTATTTTAAAATCAACTTTCATTTTAATAAATTATAATTAATGTATAATTTATTATTATTGCTAATAAAAAATAAACAGCTAGTTCACATATTAATAAAGCAAACTAACTGTTATAAAACTACTATAATAAATTTATATTTTTATTATTTAGCCATTTCTATACCTGTAGAATTTTGTAACTGCTCAGCTGTAGTTTGAAGAGTTTTTTCTACATCTGCTTTATCATTTACTATAGCCTGATATGCTGATTCCATCATAGTTTGTGCATCTGGAAATGCTTCTGTATATTTAGCTGATAAAGGCATAGCTTTTACTAATTCGCCTAATAACTCATTAAAACCTGCACCAAAATAAGGATCAGCTTCTAAAAATTTAGCATCTTCATAAGTAGGTAAATATGTAGGGATTAATCCGTATTGCTTATATGCTATTAATTGTCCTTCTATTGTCATCATAGCATTTTTTACAAATTCTACGGAAGCTGTTTGTTTTACAGGATCACCAACATTAACTATTGCACCTGAAGCACCTCCCCATATAGAAGTTCTTGGCTGTCCTTCTGTTAACACAGGTAAGTAAGTAACCTGCCATTTACCTTTCATCTCTGGTGCCTGATCTTTCAAAGTTCCGCCCCACCATATTCCATAAGGTATTGCAGCTATATCATCTGTTTTTGAAGCTCTTATAGTTCCTGTCCAATCTGTAGTGTCAAATGATAAATTTTCATTAACCAATCTCTGAACTAATTTTGCTGCTTCTATTCCTTCTTTTGAATATATGGCTATCTTTCCATCTTTATCAAAATAATCTTTACCTTGCTGAAGCATAATAGCTCTTATAAAAGGCGAGAAACCTTGAGGATAAGGAAAACCTATCATCTTAGTATTAGGCAAAGCAGCCTGTAATTTCTTTCCTGCCTCAATAAAATCTTCCCAAGTTACTATACTATTAACATCTATGCCTGCTTTTTCAAATAAATCTGCTCTGTAAAATAAAGCTGCAGGAGCTATACCAAAAGGCATTGTAACTTGTTTACCTGTAGAATCAAAACTTGTAGGGATTTTTGAAGCAACTACAACATTACTCCAATTTTCAGGCATTTGATCTTTTAAATCCAAAAAATATTGATGGTATTGTTCTGTAATGAGAGGAGTATCGATATCTTCCATTTGAACAACATTTGGTAAATCACCATTACCGCCAAGACTAACAAATAATTTCTGTTTCAAAGCTGGAGGGCCTCCAAACTCAGTAACATTAACTTTAACTTTTGGATATTTAGCATTAAAAGAAGGAATAGTATCCTCCAAATGATTAGCTGCTACATTCCAAGCCCATACTTCTATTGCAGTTTCTGTTTCAGGTGTTATTTCTGTCCAAGCATTGACATTACTATCTGATGTTTTTTTAGAACATGAAATAACAAATAAAATACTAAATACAATTACAAGTACCTTTTTAAACATCATACAATCTCCTTTTATTAATTTGTTTTATAAAAATTAAGTAAATATCAACTTCATTAATAAAATACATAAATTCTACTTTTATAGTATATACATAAAAATACTAAAATCAAAAAAGTATTTTACCGCATTAATCATGTAATTAAACAGGACGATTTTTTTATCAAATTAATCTATTTTTACATCCAATTTTTCTATACTCATAATCTTTTCTTTTATAATATTCTTTAATTGAATTTTCACATCATTATAACTTTCATCATTAACTACATTATTCAATTGATATGGATCTTTTTTCAAATCATATAATGAATAACTTTTATATGTTAAGCTGTCTTTATCTTCGATAGGATTTTTATCAGGATCATATATACAATATGAATAATCTTTTGTTCTTATAGCTCTTCCCACAAAACTTTCACTTATCTGTAAAAATACTACATTTTTATAATTTTTATCTTCTATAATATCCTGTATAGATTTTTCATCCATATTTTGATATTTTATATCAGCCATTTTTAATAAAGTAGGAGGAAGATTTATCAAACTTACCAATTTTTCTTCTCTTTTTCCTGTATCAAATTCTCCTCCTTTTATAATCAAAGGTACATGTATTGCGGCATCTTCGGAAGTTCTTTTATAATCATCTTGTCCATTTTTAGGCATATTTTTATTTCTAGTTCTAAAATGCGAACCATGATCACTTGTATATACGATATAAGTGTCATCCCAAATATTTAATTTTTCTAATTTTTCTCTTATTCTTCCAAAATTATAATCTATAGAATTACATGCCCCCAGATAATCGGCATAATTTTCTTTAGCATCTCCGCATCCAAGTGCTTCAATATCTTTAGGGAGTTCAAAATTTGAAAACTTCTCTTTAGAATATTCAGGACCTTCATATCTTCTCTTATCATTCTGATGATGAGGTTCTAAATATGAAATAAATAAAAAGAATGGCTTATCTTTTTCTCTATTATCCAAGAAATCAAGAGCATAATCTGTAACAGCATCAACTCTATATTTATTGAATTCCACTTTTTTCATATCTTTATCAAATAAATATCCTCCGAATCCATGAGAGGTTAATTCTAATGCATCTGAAACAACCCAATAATCTTTATAGCCTCCCCTTTTATCTTCAGGTATAGGATTGTATATATAATCTTCACTAGAGCCGTCATTTCCTACACCTGTTGAAGCCAAATGCCATTTTCCAACATAAGCAGTTTGATAACCATTATCAGAAAAATATGATGCAATCGTTTTTATATTTTTATTTAAAGGAATAGCATTTACAAAAACATCTGTCTTGCTGGAATATAAACCAGTTTGCAATGAAGCTCTTGCAGGTCCGCATACAGGCTGACAAGTAAAGGCATTATCAAATATAGTAGACTCTTTACCTAATTTATCTAAATTTGGAGTAGTATCCAATTTTTGTCCGTAAACCCCCATTGTATCCCATCTCTGCTGATCTGAAAAAATAAATATTATATTTTTATTCATAAGAAATTCTCTCTATTTTGTTATTTTAGTTATTTTTTATAATACAAATATAATATAACAAACTCTTTAATTGTCAATATTAATATATAATATTATTATTTTATATTCATTTTTTACATATAAAAACATAAAAAAGTATCAATAATATAAAATTAGGCCGCCATTTAATAAACAGCAGCCTAACTTAATTAAATATTTAATTATTTATTAATATTTTTATTTTCTAGATTTAGCTCTTACAACTTCTTCATCTGTTAGTACTTTATCTATAGGCATTCTACTAAATTTTGAAGAATCAAAATTAAGCATTTCGCTCTTTGATGATGATGGTGTAGTAGTAGAAACCTTTTCGGCCTTAATCCATATAATATCATTAATTTTACCTTCAACATCAACAGAATCAAAGTTTGGATTCCATGCCAAATAAATATTCTTTTCTGCATCCAAAAGTTTTTCTTCAATATCTGTATTATTCAAATTATACTCATTTTTAGAATAAATTATAAATCCTCCTGGTGGCAAAGGTAATCCTTTACCAGGTATTATGTATGTACCCTCAGTAAAAAAAATAATTGAAGAAACTAAGTCCTGATTATACATGTCTTCTATCCAAGAAATAAATATTTCCTCTATATTATTACCAATACCTAAACCTTGAACAGAATTAACCAATCTAGTTCTTGTATCCAATGAAGGACTTGAATGTGCTATATCCCTAATAGTTTCTATACCGCCTTTCTCTAAAATCCATCTCATAAATACTGACGAAGAAGAATAACTTAAACCTATCATACTAGGATCACCATATATTTCATTAATATTCCAAGAATAAAAAGAATAGTAAGGAATCATAATAAAAGTACTTAATCTTTCATAAGCAATACTAGGGGCAAATAAAACAGATGTTGATTCTGAAAGTGCTTCATTTAGCCATAAATCCATAGCTTTTCCGCCATTAACCATATTAAAACTAGCATTAATCAAATGCTGAAATTCATGAAGCATTATACCAACTAACATATCAGGTTCTTTTAGATATTCGGTATATATATACATATACTTACCTTCATTAATAACAGGATCTTTTTTATTATAGTATAAATCAGAGATATTAAAAAATCCTCCCATACCTCCCTCAGCTGATTGAGGATAGAAATTATATATTAAAAATACCAATTTATCGTTATTAATATTTGGAAAAGATATTGGTTCTCCGTATATTCTTACTTCCTCATCATAATTTGCTTCAAATTTAGTAAAAAAAGTCCTTACATTATTCATATCAAATGATTGACCGCTTTGAATATAAACTATAGCATGAGAAGATTCAGCAATTTTTTTAAATTCTGAACTAGCTATACTATCAATACCATTCTTTTCATTAAGATTTGCAATATTAAATTTATCTGTTTCTGTATTATTAACATCATAATAAGTTATACCATCAACACTCTCTGTTGGATTCATAACTTTGTTACCACATGATACTATAAATACAGTAAAAATACTTAAGTAAATAAATAATAATTTTTTCATTTTATTTCTCCATTAAATAATAAAAACAATATTATTCATATATAATTTTTTAATAAACTATAACATAATATTCAATAATATTCAATAATATTTACAAACTATATAATTAAAATTTGTCTACTCTGATATAAAAATATATAGCCCAATACAAAATTAGGCCGCCATTTAATAAACAGCAGCCTAACTTAATTAAATATTTATTAATATTTTATTTTCTAGATTTAGCTCTCATAACTTCTTCAGGTGTTAATACTTTATCTATAGGCATTCTATTAACTTTAGAATAATCAAAATTAAGCATTTCACTTTTTGTAGTAGTACTCTTTGGAGGGTTAATCCATATAACATCATTATCACTAACATGCCCCTCAGCATCAACAGAATCAAATTTTGGATTCCATACCAAATAAAGATTTTTTGATTCATCCAAAAGTTCCTTGCTAAGGCCTTGAACATTATCTAAATTATATTCATTAGCATCATAAATTATAAATCCTCCAGGTAACAAAGGTAATCCTTTATCAGTTATTAATGGATTAATATTAGGGTCAAAAGTTAATTCTGTAACTTGAACCCCAGGAAGATTACCTTTATATATGTCTTTTATCCAAGAAATAAATATTTCCTCTACATTATTACCAATATTTAAACCTTTAACAGAATTAACTAATCTACTTCTTGTATCCAATGAAGTACTTGAATGTGCTATGTCTCTAATAACTTCTCTACCTCCTATATGTTCAATCCATCTCATAAATACGGATGAAGAACAATAACTAAAATAAATAGAATTCAAAGATTGACCTTGCTGATTATGTATAACTCCCATTATTTCATCGATTTTCCAAGAATAAAAAGAATAGTAATGAAAGAAATTAAAAAATAGTTTTCTATCAAGAGCAGTATAAGGGGCAAATAAAACAGATGTTGATTCTGAAAGTGCTTCATTAAGCCATAAATCCATTGTTCGTCTGTCATTAATAATATTAACACTAGCATTAATCAAATGCTGAAATTCATGAAGCATTGTGCCAACTATCTCATCAGTATTTGATATAGTTGTAATATTTATATACATATACTTACCTTTATTAAAAGTATCAGGTTTATTATCGTAGAAATCAGACGGATTAAAAAATCCTGCAAAGTCTCCCTCAGATTCAGGATAAAAATCATATATCAAGAATACCAATTTATCATTATTAATAGTTGGAAAAGATATTGGCTCTCCGTATATTCTTAATTCCTCATCATAATTTGCTTCAAATCTAGTAAATAAATTCCTTACATTATTCATATCAAATGATTGACCGCTTTGAACATAAACTATAGCATGAGAAGATTCAGCAATTTTTTTAAACTCTACATCATTAACTACCACTTCCTTATTTTCTTTATTAAGAGTCATAATATTAAATTTATCTGTTTCTGTATTATTAACATCATAATAAAATATAGCCTCCATTGGCTCTGTAACTTTATTACCGCATGATAATATAAATACAGTAAAAATACTCAAGTAAATAAATAATAATTTTTTCATTTTACTCCCCATTAAATAATATTATTCATATATGTAGAATTTTTTAATAAACTATAACATACTTTCCATAATATTCAATAATATTTAAAAACTATATATTAGAATTTCTCTGCTCTAATATAAAAATATATAGACCAATACAAAATTAGGCCGCCATTTAATAAAAATAGCAGCCTAACTTAATTAAATATTTAATTAATATTTTTATTTTCTAGATTTAGCTTTTATAACTTCTTCAGATCTATATACATTCCATTATTTTTTAATACTACCTAAGTTAAACATTTCACTTTTGACGATGATGATTATTTAGGAGTTGCGTTAATCCATATAACATCATTCTGAGCAATATGTCCATCAACATCAATAGAATCAAATTTTGGATTCCATGCCAAATAAATATTATTTAATTCATCCAAAACTTCTTCTTTAATAGCTGTATTATTCAAATTATAATCATTTTTAGAATAAATTATAAATCCTCCAGGTGCCAAAGGTAATCCTTGAGGTTTTATTAATGGATTACCAGTTTCAAGAGCTATTGGCTTAGCTTCAACTCCAGGAAGATTACCATCATATATATATTTTATCCAAGATTTGAATATTTCTTCTACATTATTACCAATCTTTAAACCTTGAACAGAAGTAACCAATCTATCTCTTGTATCCAATGAAGGACTTGAATGTGCTATATCTCTAATAACTTCTCTGCCGCCTATATGTTCAATCCAATACATAAATATTAATGAATTCTGATAACTTAAAGTCATACTAGCTAAAGCAGGAATACTAGGATCAATAATTATAGAATTACCAAATATTTCAGTAACATTCCAAGAATAAAAAGAATAGTAAGGAAGATTATTAAATAATAATATATCATTATTAATTACAGTAGTGGCATTAAATAAAACAGATGTTGATTCTGAAAGTGCTTCATTAAGCCATAAATCCATAGCTTTTCCTCCCTTAATAATATTAACACTAGCATTAATCAAATGCTGAAATTCATGAAACATTGTTGCTGCTACCATATCAGGTTTTTCTAGATATTTGGTATGTATATACAGATATTTACCATGATTGATAGTTTCAGCATGATTATCATATAAATCATACGGATTAGAAAATCCTGCTCCACCTAGATCAGTTTTAGTAAAGAAATTATATATTAAAAATACCACTTTATCATTATTAATACTTGGAAAAGATATTGGTTCTCCGTATATTCTTATTTCTTCATCATAATTTTCTTCAAATTTACTAAAAAACTTCTTTACATTACTCATATCAACTGATTGACCGCTTTGAATATAAACTATAGCATGAGAAGATTCAGCAATTTTTTTAAACTCTTCCCCCTTAACTATCTCTGGCTTATTAAGGTCATAAGTAAAAACATAAATATTAAATTTAGCTGTTTCTGCATTATTAACATCATAATAAACTATAGCCTCCATTGGCTCTGTAACTTTGTTGCCGCATGATACTATAAATACTGTAAAAATACTTAAACAAATAAATAATAATTTTTTCATCTTATTCCCCTATTAAATAATATTATTCATATATGTACAATTTTTTAGTAAAATATAACATACATTTCCATAATATTCAATAATATTTACAAACTATATAATTAAAATTTCTCTAGTTTGGTATTAAAATTTCGATACTAATAACACTATATAGGAATATTTTAAATTAATTATAAAAGGCAATATTGATATGAAAGGCAAACGTATAATAATAATAGGTGCAGGACTTCTTCAAGTACCAGCAATACAAATAGCTCAGGAAATGGAACTTTATACAATAGTTTTTGATTATAATAAAGATGCTCCAGGTATGAAGATAGCAGATTATCCTATGATAGTATCCACTAGAGATGTTGATGGAAGTGTAAG
>CASGDY010000056.1 GCA_949300355.1 uncultured Brachyspira sp. | reverse complement strand
TACTAAAGTATAAATATGCTCCGCAATTTTTATTAAGTGCTTAAATTAAAGATTAATTAACTATAGCTTTTATTATAAATAAAAATTGCTGCGCCAAAAATATATTTATACTAAAGTATAAATATGCTCCGCAATTTTTATTAATTATATCTAATATAAACAAATATAGAAAAGAATATCAATCAATTAACTATAGCTTCTTTGAATCTGAAATCTATTCTATGCGTTTGATTTTCCTGATTCTGCAATGTCTTTAATATAGCAGCTAAATCCACAAACTTATCAGTCTTAACATACTTTTCTAATATCACCTGCACCTGATAGCCTCTAGGATAAAGTATTAAATCATCACCATATGCATTAATCTCTGATATAAGATTGTATATTTCATTATGATTAGTTTTTAAATCGTATATCACAGATGAGAGATATTTAGAATAATCATTTTCTACCATTTTGTTCGTAGTATTAATAGTTAATCCTGTTATATAAGGCACATCATAATTATGAATGATATTATCTTTTATAATATAACCGTCATCTGTAATTTCATATATTCCGCTGCTTGATTCTAATAAAAATAATGTACCTCTTTCTATAACATTTATAATAAGCAAATCAGGAAAAGAAGTTTTAATGCTCTCTACTTGAAGTCTTGGATTATTTTCTATATCAGACTTTATTTCTTTTTTAGGTATATTAAACATGCTTATATTATTATACTTGGATAATCCTGCTTCTTCCATTATGTCTATAGCATTTAAAACTTCTAATCCTCGTATTTCTACTCTTAATATTCTAGCTTTATTTATAATTACAACAATACCTAATATTATAATAGCCGAAACAAGAAAGATAATTATTTTTTTTATTATATTTTTCTGCTTATCAGTAAGCTTATTTTTTTTCAATTTCTTTCTTAATTTATTCTCTTGAAATTTTTTCATTATAATATTAGTTTTTTATAAATAGTTTAATTAACACTGCATCCTGCATCGAAACCTTTTTCTGTAGTCATAAGAGAAAGAGTCTCGCCATTATCAGCCAAAAGAAGCATACCATGAGAAGTAACGCCTCTGAATTTTTTAGGTTTTAAATTAGCTAAATAAAGTACTGTTTTACCAACCATCTCTTCAGGCTTATAATATTCAGCTATAGAAGAAACAACCACTCTCTGTTCACCTTCTCCTATATCAAGTACAAATTTAAGAAGTTTATCAGCATTTTCTACTTTTTCAGCAACTAATATTTTAGCAGTTAATAATTCTAATTTATCAAAATCTTCTTTTTCTATATTAGGCTTATGCTTATCATCTTCTTTAGGAGGATTAACATGCTTTTTATTTTCTTCATTATGCTGAGAAGAAGCACCTATTTCTTTTTCTATATCATATCTATTAAATAAAGGCTCACCTTTTTCAATTTTTATTCCAGCCTTTAAAGACCCCCATTGCTTAGCACTATCTAAAGGAACACTGTCTCCAAGTCCTAATCTATTAAATACTTTTTTAGGTGTTTCAATAAAGAATATTTGTAAATATGCAGTTACTATATAGTACACTTGGAAAGAAATATACATTACATTAGCTAAATGATCTTTTTTAGTTTCATCTTTAGCTAAATTCCAAGGCGCACTCTCTTCAACATATTTATTAGTCATTCTTATAACTTCCCAAATATATGATAAAGCCTCATGGAACTTGAAACTATCCAAAGCAGATTCAACATTAGCATCAAGAGTAAGAACCATTTTTTTAAGCTCTTTTTCTCTATCTCCGTAAACGCTTTCAACCTCATCAGGAAGAACATTATTAAAATATTTTCCAAGCATAGTAGTTATTCTATGCCATAAGTTTCCGTAATCATTAGCTAAATCGCTGTTTATTCTCTTTAAGAAAAGCTCTTGAGAGTAATAACCGTCAGAACCGAAATTAATCTCTCTCATAAGGAAATATCTTAATGCATCAACGCCATATTTATCAATTAAAGTATTAGGATCAACAACATTTCCCCTACTCTTACTCATCTTTTTACCGTCATCAAAAAGCACCCAGCCATGTCCATATACTTTTTTAGGAAGCGGTATATCAAGCATTTTAAGCATTATAGGCCATATGATAGCATGGAAACGAACTATTTCTTTTCCTACAAAATGTACATCAGCAGGCCAATACTTTTTATATAACTCATCTTGACCCTCTTCAGGATATCCTAAAGCTGTTATATAATTAGCTAAAGCATCAATCCATACATATATACTATGTTCACTATCAACAGGACAAGGTATCCCCCATTGCAATCCCTTACGGCTAACAGCTAAATCTTCAAGTCCAGGAAGTAAGAAATTTTTAAGCATTTCATTTTGTCTTTCTTTAGGCTCTAAAAATTCAGGATGTTCTTTATAATAGTCTATTAGCCATTGTCCGTATTCTGAAAGTTTAAGATAATAACATTCTTCTTCTTTATATTCTAATTCTTTTTCACAGTCTGGGCAGCAGAATTTTCCGTCATCTTTTTTTACCACCTGACTTTCAGTGAAAAATGCCTCATCGCTTACACAATAAAGTCCTTTATATGAACCTTTATAAATATATCCTTTATCATAAAGAATTTTAAATATTTTCTGTACTCTTCTTTCATGATAATCATCAGTAGTTCTTATATAATGACTGTAATCAATATGAAGTCTTTTCCATAACTCTTTTGCGGCATTAACGATATTATCAACATAAGCCTTTGGAGTAGTTCCAGCTGCTTCTGCTTTTCTTGCTATTTTTTCACCATGCTCATCTGTACCTGTTAGGAAATAAACATCATATCCCATTATCTTCTTATATCTAGCCATAGTATCAGTAGCTATAGTACAGTAGCAATGTCCTATATGAAGATAATCTGAAGGATAATATATTGGAGTTGTAATATAAAACTTTTTATCTGTCATCTGTATGCCTCCATTAGTTATGAAAAAATTATATTTAAAAACAGAATAATTATACTAAAATTAGATGTTTTTGTAAAGTTAAAAAATTAATATTTGCATAATACTAATAAATACATCATTTGAATATACTTAATTTTATAATTCTTATTATTTTACAGAGTAAACCTATTATTTATAATAAAAAATCTCGTTTTAAAATCTCTATCAACTAAAGATGACAGACACTCGATTTTTTATTTTTAAAACGGCTGACAACTAAAGTTATCAGCTGCTCGTTTATTGCTTAAAAAACTTACGGCATAAATAATATTTAATTTTTATATTATATCAGCAATAATAAAAAATAATAATTTCATGTTAACCTATTGACTATTTTTTTAATAACGTTATTATATTTACATGAAAAAAGAAGATTATACAATTTTATTTATAGGCGATTTAGTAAGAAAAGATCATCCTCGTATAATATTAAGAGGAAAGATAGATAGTTTAAGAGCAAGTTTTTTATATAATCAATCATTTATAAAAGAGCTTGGCGAAGATAAATTGTTTGCTTACTTGGAAGAGTGCAACAATTATATGGTAGAAATATCAAAAGCTGAAGCACTGAATGAATGTCCGAAAGATATTAATTTATTCGGATTTGATGAAGAAACTTTGCATAAAGTGTCTCATAATCCTAAAAAATATGTAGGTATTGACCATTTATTTAATATAAATTCATCAATGGATAAATCTGTAATTATTTTAAATAAATTAAGAACCGAAATAAGAGAAGCAGAAGTAGAATGTATAAAAGCTACTTTAGATGAAAATGATGAAGTAATGAAATCCTTACAAAAAAATCTTAATAGACTTAGCAGTGCTGTTTATGTATTAATGATATTTTATGCAGTTGGCTTAAAAGAAATAAAAATATAATTTTTTATTTATTATAAAAAAGAAGGGGCGCTATAAAAATAGCACCCCTTTTATTTTTATGATTCTTTTTTATAGATCAAATTCAAAAGTCAAAAGAGGATAATGCTGTTGAGCACCATATACATCTCTTTCGCCCAAATCACCAGAACACATAGGTCTTATTATAGTAATTTTAATAGCTTTAGCAGGCTCAAAGTTTACTATATCTAATATGTCTTCTTCTTTAATAGAATAAAGTTTAGCAAATGTAGCTTTATTAATAATATTAGCTTTTGCCACTTTTCTAAAAGTATCAAAATCTTTAAATATTATATCAAAAGTTAATTCATAAGGACCAGAGTTCTTGCTTCTTATAACATCAGCAATATCAAAAAGCTTCATGACAAAACTCCTTTTTTATACTCTTTCATTTCTATAGTAATACACTCTAAAGGATCATCTACTTCCATTAGATGGTAAATACTAAATACATAAACTTCACCGGCACTGAAGTCAGAAGGAGAGAATGGGAAAGCCAAGTTACCAGCTGTAGATTTTCTGCCTTCATAACCATAATGCAATAAAGTAGATCTAGCAGAAGAACATATAGTATTACTTTCTTCTTGAGTTTTAGCTACAGCTTCAATAATTATACAAAGTTCTAAAGGAGTATCTTCAGGTAGATTTTTAAACATTCCCATAACACCATTTTTACCGTATAATTTGAAATCTAAGAAGAAATCTTTAAGTCCGAAACTTTCAAAATTGTTTCTAACTCTCTCTTTAACACCGGCTATAATATTGTCTATTTTCTCTATCATAATAGGGTCTTTACAAGCAGCTATAGATACAGTTCTATAACCAACTTTTTTAGCACCTTCTAATTTTAGAGTATATTTTTCAGCAGGTATAAATTTACTTCCTTTTACAATAACTGTTGTATCATCAAACTGTTCAAAAGTAGTATTACTTAGATCTAAAACGCCTCCAGGACCTGGCAATTTTATAGGATTGCTTTTTTCGTATAAAGTATGAGCAGCAATTGATAAAGTAGTACATTTTCTTTTATCGCTCAAAGGTCTTATTTTGAAATTGTCTTTTCCTAATATGCCGAATAAACAATCACTTCCGCTTCCAGGAATTGCAGCGATAGCACCGCATTCTAATATTTTTCCTAAGTGTATTGCTAATCCTTTATCAAAACCTTCTTTAATAGCCAAAGAAGCAAATACAGCAGGATCATAAGAACGGCCTGCAATTATAATCTGAGCACCGTCATTTAATGCTTTTATATAAGGTTCTTCCCCTATTTGAGCTACTATATTTGTAGAAAGATTTACTTCTTCTTCTGTAAGTTCAGGAGCTGGTTTAATAGGGCTTATTTTATTTTCTTTCAATTTCTTTATTACATAGTCTTTTTTTACTTCAGAATGTATAACTGCTACTTTTACATCTAAGTTATTTTCTTTAAGAATTTCTTCAACTATTTCAACATTCCATTGAAGATGCACATCAGCACCGCTTCCGCCAGCTGTTCCAATAATAACTGGAATATTATTTGCTACTCCAGCTTTAATCATATAAATTAAATCTCTTTTTACAGCATTTCTATCAGTAAAAGATTTACCTTTTCCTAAATAATAAGGACCAGGATCTGTAGAACCAGCATCTGCAGCTATAACATGTGGTTTTAATTTTAATCCTTCATTAAAAGACTCTTCTGGAAAACCATAACCTAGTATAGCTGTAGAAGATAATATTCTAATCTCTTCCATAATTCTATTTCTCCCTAAAGTTTTTATAGAACATCTTTTAATGCTAATATTCTATTCATTTCATTGTACATAATCATAAAGCCCTCATCAACACCCATACCAGGTTTAGCAAGTGTTTGTACAGGACTAGTAGCCATAGCTATATTAGCACATATTTGAGCTGATCTTTCTGTTTCATTACAAGTACCGCCTAAATAAGCTCCCATACCATTGTTTTTACAATGTAAAACAGCCTCAATAGTATTATTAATACCGCCAAGGTCAGGAGTTTTAATTTGAGCCATGTGTCCTGCTTTTTCTCTAGTAAAATCAACTATATCTTCATAAGTATTACACCATTCATCAGCAACTATTTCTACGTTTATACCTTTAGAATCAAGTTTAGCTCTAATGTCTTTTAAAGATTCTATTTGTTTATTTTTTTCACCTAAATCAACAGGTCCTTCTATGCGAAGATGTAAAGGTTTAGCTGCTGCCTCTAAAGAAGCTAAATAATCAACTATTTTGTTATTATCTTCTTTGAAAGCAAGTCCAAGTGTTCCGTATACGTCAATATGTAATACAGGTTTATAAGAGTTATCAGCTTTTAAATGATCAATTCTTTGTACCAACCATTTTACATAATCTAAAAGTTTTTCTCCGTTTTCACCTAATTTCTCTTTAACATTATTGATAAGACCATGAGGAAGTACATCAGCACCTTTTAATATCATCTTGTCAACATTGTTATATCTATCATCTCCAGACTGAGAGAATATAGGTATCATCTTGTCAGAAATTTTGCATCCGTATTCTTCAGCAACAATCTGAGCCATTAATTTCTTTTTAGATTTAGCAATATAATCTAAAGCAACCTGAGTGATACCATATCTTATAGCAGTGTGTAATCTCTTACCATCGCTAGTTTTATGAGTATCTAACATAGTAGCTAATTCTTTAAAGCTATTAAATTCTTTACCTACAACTAAAGGTTTAATTTCTTTTTCAATTATAGGTATAAAATCTTTAGCTAAAAATAAAGGGTCTCGTCCGCCTGCTCCTGAATACTGAACAGCAGCACAATCTCCGTAAGCTACCTGACCATCTTCCATAATAAACATTACAGAAATAGATTCACCAGCCTGACGAACTTTTGTAAATCCTTCGATCATAGGAGTACCAATATAAGCATTACCATCAGATTTAGCGTTATTTTTTATAGCTTTCTGGTCATCGAAAAAAAATCCTGTTCTTCCTGGAGAACATAAAACATTAACTATTTTCATAATAATAATCCTACCTTAAAATTTATTTTATTTATTAAAAATTATTTTTATTATTTTTTATTAGATCTTCCAACCAAATAACCAAGACCAACAGCATAAACATCGTCTACAGTCATATTGAATGTAACTTCTCTTCCTTCAGCTCTTCCTCTTTTCTCAAGTTTTTCTCTATGGAAATCTATAATATCTTTAGTGAAAGGTAAATTACCAATATCTAATAATCTTATAGCACCATCATCATCACGTGCAGGCATAACTTTACCTCTATTATATTTGCTAGGAGCGAAAGGAACATCTAAAACACCAGCTTCAAATGCACGAACTATACCTAAAGCTATATCGCCCTCTCCTAAACTTTCTACTTTAGAAATTATACATTCAACTTCTTTTTCCAATATCTCACATTCCTCACCTATATGGTGTATGTTAAGTAAATCTTGGTCTTGCAACATATGAACAACCTGTTTTGTAGCTTTAAGACCTGCTGCATTAGCTTCTTTAGTAGGTATACCATAAGCTTCATGAGGAGTTTTTACTATAACTTTAGTAGCATGAGATAATGCTGCTGCTGCTGAACCCATAGATATTACAGCGAAAGCCTTACTTTCATCTGCAGGGAAACCACCCATCCATTGGTGCAATACAGTAGTAACTTCAATGTCGCTAAATCCATATCTATATAGGTAGAAATTAGTTTGTTTTAATAAACTTTTTATTGTAGCTATATCTTGAATTAAATTACCGCACTGACCGTATCCAACTGTAATATTTTTTACACCTTGGAAAGCAGCCAAAATAGCTTCTAATATAGCAATAGAACTTGATATACAAGGAGGAACTAAAGTACCGGTCAAAGGTCCAAATGGTTCTCTGTTAATAGAAATACCTGCTTCTTCATATTTTCCAACCAATCTATCAACATACTGCCAATATTTTACAGTAGTTTCTATAGAGTGATTTTTAGAATATGGTATGTTATATGAAATTCCGCCGCCTTCAAAAGAAGTAAATCCTCCTGCTATAGTAATTTCAGCAAGAAGTCTGGCATCAGGAGTACCATGTCTAACTTGAACAGGGCTTTCTAAAGATGAAGTAACTTCACGGCAAACATTAACACCATGATTTACTGCTGGGAAACCATTTAATAAAGAACGGCCTTTTTTCCTACTTTCATCTATACCATGCTGAGCATCTTCATATCTATTTAATCTAGTATAAGCATCTATTGTTGTAGGAAGCAAATCAGCTTCACCTTCATTTTCAAGATATTGTAGAAGCTCTATATGTTCATGAGGTAAAGCAACTCCTGCTCTCGGTTGTATCAAAGTCTTATTATTTTTCTTAGCTTCCAATAATTTCTTAGAAAAACTTTTACTTTCAGGTATAGATTTATGATATTCTACAGCTTCATCAAAATCTACTTTTGCTCCTGTTGGCCATTGAGATAATATTTCATTTCTAGTTGAGTAAAACTCATCGTCTGTTAATTTATTTTGGGAAAAATCCATATATAAAATTCTCCTTTTAATTTGTTATAAAGCTATTAAATATTTTTTCATTATTTCTAGTGATAATTTCTTATCTATTTTAGATACTAACCCCATAGATGCCATTATATTTCTCTTATCTAAAAGAAATTTAGGATTTTGAGGTTTTAACATATTAGGTTCATTTTCTGAAAATAAAGATCCTTCCAAAACATATTTAGGGTTCAGACTATTAATAACAGAACCGCCTGCTCCTATAACATAATCTATATCTGTAAGATCTTTTCCTGTTTGAGAAAATATTCTGCCCATATGAGTATAAACTTCTTCTATAATACCGCAATGCCTATTAACAGATATTTCTATAGCATTACGGGCAAAGAACATATCACTTAATCTTTCACTCTCAGTTGCGGGTATTGACGAACAATCTTTACATTTTGTAATCCATTCATTTAACTCTTCAAGTTTTAATCCATCAGGCAAAGCACTTTTAGTAAAATCAATAGCCTCTACTAAAAAAGGCAAGCTGTATCTTACACCTATATCTCCTTCAACAGTTCTTTTTGCATAAGGTTCTTTTAATCCCTTCAAATACACATTAACTTTAGGATTTCCATCATTCATAGAATAAACATCCGTAGTAGCACCGCCAACATCAAATAGAAGTAACCTACCTAATCCTTGCAAATTATCAACACCATTAGAGAGCAATTCTGCAGCTTCAAATACAGCAAGAGGAGTAGGAATAATATCATCATTCATTAGTTTTTGGGCTTCATCAAGACCTTTAGCATGAATAATCCTATCAATGAACACGTCCCTTATAGAATTTTTCACTGGGAATATATTAAGATTACCAAAATCAGGCAATACATTTTCACAAGGTATAACAGATTTTCCGGCATCTCTCAATATACTGCAAACTTTAGAAGAAGCTGATTTATTACCGGCTACTATAACACATAAAGGCAAATCTATATCGGCAAGAACTTTAGCATTATGTATAATAACTTCTTTGTTGCCGCCATCTATACCTCCGCATAAAAGTATAATATCCGGATTAATATCATGTATTTCTTTTTGCTCTACTTCTGAAAGCTCATATGAATAACATTTAAGAACTTTAGCACCTGCTGAAGAAGCAGCCATTTTAGAAGCTTTAACTGTTAAATCAGGCACAAGACCGCAGGATATCATCTTAAGACCGCCGGCTGCAGAAGAACAAGCAATTTGATAATCAACTTTGCCGATACCGCATTGTTTATATATTTCTTCTTTAGCTTTATTAAGACCAACCCTAACGTCTGTCTCTATAGTTGTATAAGCAACAGCATTAGCTATTATTTCTTTTTTATCAACATCTATTAATGTTACTTTAGTATTAGTACTGCCAAAATCAATAGTTAAAATAGTTTTCATACAAAATCTTCTTTATTTAAAATATTTTTTTATTGAAAATCACTTTTTATTTGAGAAACAACCAAATCTAAATCTTCTTTACTTCCAAATACCCTATCATAACCCATATCAAGAAATTTCTTTTTAACGGCTTCTAAATCTTGTTTACCAACAACTAAATTACCGCCGACATACAATTTAATTTTATTAAGACCAGCCTCATTACACTTATCTCTTAATCCATCACAGTCAATTTCACCATGACCGTAAAGTGAAGAAACAACTATACAATCAGCATTAGCCTCAATAGCTGCATCCACAAATTCCTTCTGTGAAACCATAACACCAAGGTTCACAACTTTAAATCCGCTTTGCTCAAATACATAATTGAGTATTTTGTTGCCAACAGCATGTACATCGGCACCAATTACTCCCATCACTAAAACTATTTTTCCATCTTCCATTTATTTTCCCCCTACTTTTTATGCTAAAAATTTATTAACGATGTCTATAAAAAATGTTATTACCACAGCATTTGTAAAATCTATAAATAATGCTGCTACCAATGGCACTACAAAGAATGCTTGAGGAGAAGGACCATTTGCTGTAGTAAAACTTTCCATATTAGCTATAGCATTTGGAGAAGCTCCTAATCCAAATCCGCAGTGTCCTGTAACCATAACTGCTGCATCATAAGTTTTACCCATAGCTCTAAATGTAACAAAGTATACATATATTGCTATGAATAATGTCTGACTTAACAAGATAATTACTAAAGGTAAAGCCAAAGCTGCTAATTCCCATAATTTCAAAGTCATAAGAGCCATAGAAAGGAATATAGATAATGCTATATTACCAACTATAAACAATTCATTCATAGGCATTTTTTTGTTAGGGAAAACATTGTCAGCAACATTTCTTATTATAGCAGCTGCAAACATAGGACCTATATAAGCAGGTAATGTGAAATTAATTTTTTTGAAAAGCATATTAATAATAATACCTGCTCCCATAGAAATAGTAATCATAACTACAGCATCAAAAAGACTTTCTTCTGAAATATTTTTTTCATCGCTGTCCATTTTAGATTCTGTAGAATACATAACAGATTCTTTAGTGTTTCCAACTAGTTTATATTTTTCCATTATTATTTTACCTATAGGCCCCCCGATCAAAGAGCCTGCTATCAATCCATAAGTAGCTGAAGCTACAGCAACAGCAGTAGCACCTACAGCACCATTTTCTTCTAATACAGGACCAAAAGCAGCAGAAGTTCCATGTCCGCCTGAAAGAGGAACTGATCCAGCAGCTATACCTATTAATGGATTAATACCTAATATTTTAGCCAAAATAACTCCTATAGCATCTTGGAATATTACCAAAATAGTGGCAACTACCAAGAAAATTAATACTTGAAGTCCTCCTTTAGCTAACATTTTGAAACTTGCTTGGAAACCTATTGTTGTGAAAAAAGCAACCATCAATAAGTTTTGTAAACTAGTATCAAAAGAAAAACTAAAAGTATTTGTGTTATGCCCTATTAAAGTTATTATGGCAAAAATAATTCCTCCAATTACTGGGGCAGGTATAAAATACTTTTGCAAAAAAACTACTTTTGATTTGATCCATCTGCCTATAATCAATAATATTACTGATATAGCCAACGTCTCTGTGATAGGAAATGTATATTCTAACATTTATCCCTCCTCTTTATTTATTAAAATTTTTAAAAAAAGAAAAATCCAATGAATTACATAGTTAAAGCATTGTTACCATGAGAATCTATAGTAACTATTAATGGCATATCTTCAACTTGAAGCTCTCTGATAGCTTCTGTACCCAAATCTTCGAAAGCAATGATTTTTGCTCCTTTAATACAATTAGACATGTATGCAGCAGCTCCGCCTATAGCCATGAAATAAACACCGCCGCATTTTACTATGGCATCTATAACTTCCTTACTTCTTTTTCCCTTACCTATCATAGATAAAAGACCTAATTCTATTAGTCTAGGAGAATAAGCATCCATCCTATAACTAGTAGTAGGTCCTACACTTCCTATAACTTCATTTGGTTTATTCGGACAAGGTCCAGCATAGAATATTGTCTGATTCTGTAAATCAAACGGCAGTTTTTCATTTCTATCTATCATTTCCAACAATCTTTTATGGGCTGCATCTCTAGCTGTATATATAGTCCCTGTTAAACTTACCATATCTCCGGCTTTCAATGTTGATAAAACTTCTTTGGTTAAAGGTGTAGTAAGCTTTTTTACTTCCATAAATCAGTACTCCTTTTCTTATAATATAGCTTCAGAATGTCTAGTAACATGACATCCAGTACAAACACAAACAGGAAGTGCAGCTATATGAGTAGCATACATATTGATATGAACACATAAAGCTGTTGTTTTTCCACCAAATCCTGAAGGACCAATATTGATTTTGTTTATATTTTCAAGTAATTCTTTTTCAAGTTTATCCAAACGAGGATCAGGATTGCTAGAACCTATCTCTCTAAGTAAAGCTCGTTTAGCAATATCAGCACATTTTTCCATAGCGCCGCCAAGTCCTATACCTATAATCATAGGAGGACAAGCATTAGCTCCTGCCATCTTTACAGTTTCATATACAAATTCTTTAACACCTTCTATACCAGCTGAAGGAGGAAACATTTTTAATCTGCTCATATTTTCACTTCCAAATCCCTTTGGAGCTACTACTATTTTTACTTTATCCCCTTCAACCATATTATAATGGATTATAGCAGGGGTATTATCATTAGTGTTCTTTCTTTCTATAGGATCATTAATAACAGATTTTCTTAAATATCCGCTAGTATATCCTAATGCAACACCCTTGTTTATAGCATCAGTAAGATTTCCGCCTGTAAAGTGAATATCCATACCTATGTCCATATAAACTATTGCCATACCTGTATCCTGACATATTGGTTTGGCATTTTCTGAAGCTATTTCCGAATTTTCTATCAAAATATTTAGAATATTCTTAGCAAGAGCATTTTCCTCTTTTTTCTCGTTTTCGATAAAAGCATTCTTAATATCTTTGTTTAAATTAATATTTGCTTCTATACATAATTTTGATATAACATCTGTTATAGCATCGACATGCAAATCACGCATAAAATCTCCAACCTTTTTAATATAATAAACTGTTAATATTTTTTATATAATTAAAATGAAGTATAACATATAGTATATTGATAAAATGGAGATTGTCAATTTTTTTGTAAAAAATTTGACATTTTTTATAATAATAATTAATATTTTTTATACCTGTAAATATCATTAAAATATTTTTTTACACAAAATAATTATTTTTTAACTTATAACATTATAAAAATAATAGATAAAATACAAATAATATTACTTATGTATATTTTATATGTATTAACAACAAATTAATAGTATTCATACATATTTTACAAAAATTGACATTTGTATTTTATATAACTTTACAGAAGTAATTGATTATTATATTATAACTATAACTATTTATATTAACAGGATAAAATTATACAATATTAATTATAATAGTATTATTTTTTAGTATAACCTACATAGTAATATAACGTTTTAATATGCTATATACAAACAAAAAACATATCTTTACTATATAATGTCTAATCCCAATTTGTTTATAATATTCATACATCAATAGAATAGATCTAATAAAAATTTCATATATTTCTTGTTAAAAATTATATTTTACAGTATATTTTCATAATAGTTTTATATAAAAAAGTATTTTATGTTTATGAAAAATAATTATGCGTCAATTTTTGTCGTAAAAATGTGTTATATTT
>CASGDY010000055.1 GCA_949300355.1 uncultured Brachyspira sp. | reverse complement strand
GTTTTACTAATAATTTTGACTATCTTTTTTTTCTGTTCTGTATTATATTGTTGCATAGGTATTCCTTTTTGTTTATTTCTAGCAATTTAAATTATAAGGAATACCATCTTTTTTTTAAACTAAAAGTGTGCAATATCTATGGCTCTTAAACAAATTCTAAACTTTTTCTATTGAAAAACAATAAATTAATATATATAATCTATACCAAAAAATAAAAAATATATACATAAATGGAATAAAAATGAAACTCATTAAACAATTTGCTGTAATATTTTCTATATATTCAATATCTGATATTCTAAGTAAAACTTTAAAACTTCCTATACCCGGAAATGTAATAGGTATGATGCTTTTATTTATATTATTATTAACAGGAATAGTAAAAGAAAACCATATAGATGAAGCAAGCGAATTATTAATAGCTAATATGTCATTATTATTCATACCGGGAACTTTGGCTATAATAGATGAATATCAATATGTAAAAGATGAAATTATACCATTTGTAGCAATATGCATAT
Source organism: uncultured Brachyspira sp. (assembly GCA_949300355.1). Lineage (GTDB taxonomy): Bacteria > Spirochaetota > Brachyspiria > Brachyspirales > Brachyspiraceae > Brachyspira. Next base: position 13,122 of record CASGDY010000055.1, on the reverse strand, counting down.
TTATGGCAGTAATTATTATGATAAGCACAGGGTTATGCTCTCAGTTTTTTGAAAAATTATTTTCCAAATTAAGGAAATAAGAATTTAATTAATAGCATAATCATAACTATTTAAATACTAAATATATAACATTTAAAGGCAGATATAAATACAAAGTAGACGATTAAATTATTTAGTATTATTATATTAGATAACAACAAAAATAGTGAACCGAAGCAGCCAGTAACTTCAGTTACTGGCTTATAAATAGCCAACCAAGTAGGCACCTTCGGTGGGCGAACATAGCAATAAACAAGCAAGACAAGCCGCCGAGTAATGAAATTACTCAGGACTGTTTGACTTTTCGAGCATAACAACAAAAAAGTGCCACAGGGACACAGGCATGTGACTTAATTTATTAAGCGAACCAATTAGGCATTTTACGGTGGGAGAACATAACAACAAGAAGCTAGATAAGCTGTCGAGTAATGAAATTACTCGGGACTATTTGGCTTGTTGAGCATAACAACAAAAAAAATGCCACAGGGACACAGGGTGTGACTTAATTTATTAAGCGACCAATTAGGCACCTTACGAGGGAGAACATAGCAACAATAGGCAAGATAAGCTGTAGAGTAATAAAATTATTCGGGACTATTTGGCTTGTCGAGCATAACAATAAATAAGCGAGACAAGCCGCCGAGTAATGAAATTACTCGGAACTATTTGAGCTTGTCGAGCATAACAACAATAAGGACAATATATGAAAGAATTATTTATACAAAACCCTATTATACCAATAGCTATAACTTTAATAGCATATATAATATCATACACTATATATATAAAAACTAAACTGCCTGTATTAACTCCATTAGTAACAAGCGTAATATTAGTAGGTTTTTCTCTGTATTTTATGCATGTTCCATATAGTGTTTATAATGAAAGCGGCGGTAAATTTATAAATGCAATGGTTGGGCCTGCTACAGTTGTTTTAGCCCTTCCAATATATAGAAATCTTCCTATATTAAAAGCTAATTTAGCCGTAATATTTATAAGTATAGCTATTGGAAGTACAATAGGAATAATAGGAATATTTATATCTGCTAAATTGTTGGGTATATCCGATGCATTATTTCCATCTTTGCTTACAAAATCTGTAACAACTGCAATTGCTGTGGATATAACCGCTAGTATGGGCGGAATGAAATCAATAACTATTTTATCAGTTATTATATCAGGTGTTACAGGTGCTATTCTTGCCCCTACTGTATGTAAAATATGCAAAATAAAATCATCATTAGCTATAGGGCTTGCTATTGGTACATCTTCCCATGCTGTTGGCACCAGCAAGGCTATAGAATTAGGGGAAACTGAAGGTGCTATGTCAGGATTAGCTATTGGTATTGCAGGAGCTTTATCAGTTGTGCTTATACCTATACTATACAAACTTCTTTTGATAATATGGAGATAATATTATCTTATTCTTGATTCCATTATATCAATAATATCATTATCTTTAAAATATACACTGAATATATTTTCATCATCTCCGCAGTCAACTTTAGAATCTATACTGCCGTCTTCATTGATTTTTATTAGTATTTTATATATCTCTAAATTATCATACCAATTATCATCTACATCTATAAACATAAAATCCCCATAAGCGTTTTTTAATTGTTCTCTAGAATCTGACAATAATGCAATATGATCTTTCAAATTATTTATAATATCTTCTAATTTCCAAACTTTATGAATACCTATATCAAATAAACTTTCTAATTTCTTACCGAAAATTTTCATAGGTTTGAATACCTTGTATAATTTCCAATCATCTTCATTTATATTTGCAGCTTCTACATCTACTAAATCTTCTACATTTATCATAATCATCTCCGTAATATTAGAATAGTTTTTATAAATAGTTTTTAATTGATTTTCTTATTTATCACATATAATGAAGGTAATGTAATTACTGAAAATATAATTATACTATAAAAAATACCCTCGGCATCTAAACTATATTTTTTATTATAAATCATTTCTGTTTCTTTTCTAAAAGGTGTAGGCTTACTGTCTCCATCAGGGCCTTTACATTCCTTTTCTGAAAACATAACAAGCAACATAAATGATAATATAAATAAACGTTTTTTCATAAATAAAATCTCTTTTAGTTTTACTATATATAGTTTTTAGTATATTAAAAAAAGTTAATATGTCAATACTTGAGTAAAATCTAAATAAAATTTATTTACAATATAAGATAATGATTAATAAATATAAATTACCAATTTTTAGAAATGACTTCATCGTAAGTCGGTATGGAATCTATAGCCCCTTTTCTAGTAACTGTTATATTAGAAACTTTTGTAGCAAAAATGATAGATTCTTCTATAGATTTATTATCAGCTATCATTCTTACAACTCCTCCCAAAAAACTATCTCCGGCAGCTGTAGTATCAACAACATCAACATTATAAGCATCAAAATGTTTTCTTCCTTCTTTATTTATAAAATCACAGCCGTTAGCACCCAAAGTAAGTATTATATTCTTAACTCCGCATTCAAATATATAGTCTATACCGCCTATAATATCTATCTCTGTTTCATTAGGTATTAATATATCAACATAGCTTAAAAAATCTTTACTAAGCTTTACAGCCGGAGAAGGATTGAGTACAACTGTTTTTCCTAGTTTTTTAGCAATATATGCAGCATATTCAGCTATTTCCAATGGAATTTCAAGCTGCATTACTATAATATCATATAAAGATATTAATTCTTCTTTTATATCATCTTTTGTAATTAAAGCATTAGCTCCTTGTGCAACTATAATATTATTAGCCCCATATTCAGTAACTGTAATAACAGCAATACCTGTAGAAACATTATTTTTTATTATTAAGTTATCTGTATTAACCTTATTAGAGCTCAAAGCATTACATAAATCTTTTCCGAAACTATCATCTCCTACAGATCCGAGTATGCTTACATCGCCGCCTAATTTTCCTATGGCACAAGCCTGATTTGCCCCCTTTCCTCCATTGCCTATATAAAAATTGCTGCCTAATATAGTTTCTCCTTCTTTAGGAAAACGAGGAGCAGTTACAACCAAATCTTTATTTATACTTCCTATCACTAAAATTTTTTTATTCATTTTTATATTCCTTATTGTTTAGATGTTTTATTATTTGCAATTACTCCCATTACACTAGCAATGAAGAAAAAGAAACCAGATATGCATATTGACATTGTGATATTAAAATTAAAAAATAGTATTCCTATTATAACTCCTACTATTGGCTGTGTTGCCATAATCAATGCTGAAATTATAGGAGATAAATTTTTCTGAGCAACAAACTGACAAGCATTTCCTAATACATAAGAACCTAAACCATAAAATAATATAGGATATAAAGGCAAATTGCTTATAGAATGAATGCTTCCTGTAATCAATGATGCTATAAAATAACCTATAGAACTAACCAAACTTTGTATAAAACCAAAGGACTCAAAACCAAAAGATCTTGCACATCTTCCTATCCATATAATAGATAAAGCATAACATACAGTAGTCGCCAAAGATAAAAATTTGCCAAGACCAAAAGAAAATATTTTCATCTCTTTGTTATAGTTTAATATAAAATTCCCTATAAAAGCAAATATTAAACTTGGATATATAAGTTTTGGTATCTTTACCTTATATATAAAAAAATCTAATATAGGTACAATAATTACAGTAAGCCCAACTAAAAAACCTATTTTTTCAGGTGTTGTCATAGAAACTGCAACATTCAATGACATATTACCCACTAACAATATTATGACAGGTTTAAGCCCGTCTTTCCACATACCTGCATCAAACATAGGCTTTTTCTTCAATATACAAAGCAAAGCAAACACAAAAAAAGCTATAAAATAACTTATAGATGCTAAGAAAAACAACGACCATCCCGCATTTTTTGAATAATTAGCTACCCAAGCAATAGATGCAAAGATAGTTGTTGCTACAAACATTATTATATAATACATTATATTAATCCTGATATTATTCCTGCAATAGCGGCTGTCATCCAAGAAGCTGCTGCTCCTATAAACATACATTTAAATGCTAAATTAATATAATTTTCCCTATTGTTTCCAGAAAAAGGCAATACCTTACCTAAATTCATAGCTACTGTGCCAGGGTTAGCATATCCGCATAAAGCAAAACTTGCTATTATAATAGATTTCTCTGTTAAAGCATTGCTTTTTATAAATTCACCAAGCTGTGTAAAAGCAACAAACTCATTAATAGAAAGTTTAGTACCCATTAAATAACCCATTTTTATAATGTCTTCAACCGGAGTACCCATAGCAAAAGCCAAAGGCGAGAATATATATCCCAATAATGTTTTTAAACTTCCAGGTACAAATCCATTATATTCTCCGTATATATTTTTAACGCCATGTAATAATTGTCCGTCAACATAAGCATCTAAACGTCCAAGTATGCTGTCAAATACCCCTATCAAAGATATAAATACAACCAAACTTCCTGCCATTATCAATACGGTTTGAATTGCATTGCTTATACTATCCATAATAGCATTCATAGGTTTACCGTAATTAACATCTTTTACTACCTCTATATCCTGTCCTCTGGTAACCGGATTATCTACTTCAGGATAACATATTTTTGATACAACAATAACAGCAGGTACGTTCATAGCACTAGCAGCCAATAAATGAACAGGTGAAATACCTAAAGATACAAATGCCGCAAATAAACTAGCTGATATAGTTGCCATTATAGCTGATATAGATAGAGATATCTCAGATCTTGTTAAAGTGCTTAAATAGTTTTTATAAGAAGTAAATTGTCTCCTCCCATTGGAATACTAGAAATAGCAACAAGTGTTTCAGCACCGCTTAACGGCTTAATACCCATTCCTCTCATGTTCCAATCTACAAATCTAGCTATACTTATAATAATTTGATTCATTAATCCAACACTTTCTAATAATCCAACAAAAGCTATAAAGAATATTGTAGCAACACCAACATCTATTATAAATACCCAGCCTACTGCTCCAGTATACAGTTTTCCAAATATAAACTCGCCGCCTAAAGAAGCAAATTTCAAAAATGCAGTTATAGCATCTCCTATTACTCCGAAAAAGTCAGCACCTGTTTTTCCATTAGCTAATAAATTGCCAAATATTATACCGCACAATAAAAATCCGGCAATATTTGACCAATACTTGTATAGTTTTATATCCTTACCAAAAGATAATAAAGTAACTCTCACTACTCCAACAATTATAAAAAGATACCAAACTATTGAAAGCAATAATGAAGATGCCTCTCCGCCAAGTAAATATGTTATACATATAACAATAGCTGTAAGAATTAATGATGCTATTGCACTGACAACTATATTCATATTTTTTGCTCTGAAAATAAATACATCTAAATTATACCAAGCTATAGCCCATATCCATATAAAGAACGGAACTAAACTTATTAATCCTTTACCTAATATTATAGCTGCAATAATAAATTGCATAGCTATACCCCAAATAACTAATTTCCAATCAATAGGTTTTTTATTTTTAGAAAATAAAAAACCTATAAAACAAAATAAAGCAACACCCAAAAATCCTATAAATTGCATAATATTATCCTTATATTAAAAATGTTTTTAATAATGTATCTATATAAATATTTTTATCTATTGTTAATAATCTTTTTACTTTTCTTATATCCTTTTTCTGGGAATAAATAATTTGTCATTCTCATACCCTCATAATCATAAGCGGTAAAACCTCTCATCTTCCCGCTTAATTGAACATCTACATATACTTCATTAGTTGTAAAATAATCAGGATGTTTTACATACATAAAAGGAAGCACATCATATATTCTTGCTGCATGAGGTAAAGCACTTTTTGATATTCTAAAATTTAATAACTGATTTACCCAATCATCTATACTTCTGCCTTTTAAATAAGAATCAATATCTTCCTTTGTGAAATAAGCGTAATGATCTGTAATGTCTAAATCGTTTAAAACAATATTCATATTCTGATTAAAAACAAAATGAGCAGCTTCTACATCAGCATAAATATTAAATTCACCATAAGTAGTCATATTTCCGAAACTTCCGCCTCCCATAATATATAAGCATTCTATTCTTTCTTTATATTTAGGAAAATGCATTAAAAATGTACTAATATTTGTTAGCGGTCCTAATGTTATAATATTTAATTTCTCATCACTACTTTCAAAAAAGTTAATAAGTCCATTAAATACATGGTCTTTTGCTTTATAATCTTTATCTATTACTATAGGTCCTAAATTTACACCATGTATATGTGATGCATCTATATGTCCCCCTATAGTTGCATATGAAGCTCCATAATATACAGGTATATCCTTATTACTATACTCTAACAAAGCAGATACATTCCTAACAGTAGATTCTACAGCTAAATTACCTGCTACAGTGCTGAATCCTATAATATTAAAATCATTATTCAATGCCCATAATATCGCAACAGCATCATCTACTCCGGCATCTGTATCTACCCAATAGAGTTTATCATTGTTCGCCATAATTTATATCCTATATTTATTTTTATATTTTTATAATAATAAAGTATAGTCAAGTTTTATACGAAGTCAATTTTTTTCAGAAAATTTTCAGAAATTTTTCTGAAAAAAATAAACATATATAATATTGACAAATTGTATTTTTAATATTATATTAATTAAAAACATCATATATATATTTATTATTTACTGATATGAATGATAAAAAAATAACATTAAGCTACATAGCAAAAAAGGCAAATGTTTCTATTGCAACTGTTTCTAGAGTATTAAATGGAAACAGTAGAGTAGATGAAAAAATTCAAAATAAAATAAAAAAAATTATAAACTCTGACGGATATAACATAAAAAAATCTACAAAAAAAATAAAACAAATAATATCAGTAATAGTACCGGATATAACAAATCCGTTTTTTGCAAATATCATAGAAGGAATAGAAAATACAGCAAATCTTTATGGGTACCATATAATACTTTCTCAATTTAAAGAAAATAAAGATATTATAAATAAATATTTTAAAGATATAAGAAATATAGGCGTATCAGGATATATTATAATACCTACTATAGGAAGCACTGAACATTTTTATGATATAATTAATAATAAAGAAAATATACCGGCTGTTTTTTTAGATAGAAAAATAGATATTGAAAATATAAACTATATAGGCTCTGACAATGAAATAGGAGCTTATAATGCCACTAAATACTTAATAGATTTAGGTCATAAAAATATTATATATATGGCTGGTCCAAAAGATATAAGCACAGAAAAAGAAAGATTCAGCGGTTTTATTAAAGCGTTGAATGATAATAATATAGATTTCAATTATGATAAATATTATAAAATAGCAAATTTTAATTTTGATGAAAGTTATGAACAAATGAAAAACATAATAAAATCAAAACTTGATTATACTGCTATATTTTCTGCATGCGATGTAATGTGCTTCGGTATAAAAAAAGCTACAGAAGAATATAATATATCAATACCTAATGATATATCATTAATAGGATATGACAACATACCTTTTTCATCAATAATAGGATTGACTACTGTATCTTCCCAAACTTATGAAATGGGAAAAAACGCTGTGCTTTCAATACTTAATCTTATAAATGAAAGAATTACTGAAAACATAAATATAATACTTCAGCCTAATATAATTATCAGAAATTCATGTAAAAAGATATAAATATCAAGATTCAGCACTATTTAAAATAAAATCATTAGAACTTTCTTGATCTTTTTTATCATAATCTTTAAGAGGTATTTTATTTCTGATGCCGGCGTAAATTGTAGGAACTATGATTAATGTAAACATAGTAGAAACTACAAGCCCCCCCAATAATGCTATAGATAAAGGCTTATACATTTCATTTCCGCTTCCCATACCCAAAGTCATAGGTAATATACCTAATATAGTGGTAAGAGTTGTCATAAGTACAGGTCTTAATCTTCTTTTTCCGGCAAGCAATGCAGATTCATCTCCGTTTATATGTTTTTCATGCATAAGCTGATTCATATAATCTATTAATACTATACCATTATTAACTACTATTCCAATTAAAACTATAAAGCCTACAGCGCTATAAGAATTGAGTGTGGTATTTGTCATAAATAAAGCAATGAGAGAACCGGCAAAGCCGAAAGGTATTGCAAATGCTATTACAAAAGGTGCTATCAAAGATTCAAACTGACTAGCCATAATAGCATAAACTAAAACTAAAGCCAAAACCAAAGCCTGTATTAACTGTCCAAATGCTTCATTCATATCCTCATAATCTCCGCCATAATTTATAGATATTCCATTTGGTATGAATACATTATTATCTATATTATATTTTATTTCAGCAATAACCTCATTTAAAGGTCTTCCATAAACACTAGCAATTACAACTGTAAATCTTTTTCTGTCTTTTCTCTCTATTCTATTCGGACCGTAACTTTTTACTATATCCGCTATTGAGGATAATGGTATCAATACACCTTTTACAGGTATACTCACTTTTTTTACATCATCTATTGTAACTTTGTCAATATTTTCTAATTGAACATTAACATCTATATCTGTAAAGTCAGAATTTTCAGGTGTTATTGTAGTAGCTGTTTTTCCTGCAAAACTTGTATTTATGATTCTTGCTACATCATTAACTTTAAGCCCCATTTTAGCAGCTATATCTCTATTAACATATATTTGAAGTTCCCTGTTTGATTCATCAATATCAACCATTGCACCTCTGATACCTTCTATATTCGATATTGCACTTACTATTCTATCTCCAAGCTCTTTTGTCTGCACAGCATCATCTCCAAGCATCTCTATCCTTATGGTCTCGCCTGTTCCTCCGCTTGGACTTGAACCTAATGCCATAACATTTATTTTTGCAGGATATCTTTGAAGTTTTTCTCTTGTAAGTTCAACATAATCTTCAATAGTCCCTTTTCTTCCTTCGCTTTTGGATTTTAATTCTATTCTTATATTGGCATTATTTGCCTCATCGCCTTTTCTTATTCTTGACTGAATTTTTACTAAATCATCTTTAACTATTTCTCTTATATCATTTTCCATAAGTTCAATGAATGACTGTGTCTGTTCATATTTAGTACCTATTGGCATAGTTATACGCACCATATACTGCCCTTCATCTGTTTGAGGAAAGCCTTCCTTACCAATAAACATAACTCCTAAAAATATTACAGTAAATACCAATATCATAGACGGTATCAATACAGTCTTTTTTCTTCTTATTGAAAAATGCAAAATTTTATCATAAAGCTTACTCATATTATCATGTATATATTTATTGCTTAAAGCTTCAAATTTTGAAAAAAGTTTTAATCTTTTATTTGTTATGAGTCTTGCCCCAAACATAGGCACTATTAAGAGAGCGACTAATAAAGAGGCTATCATTGATACTGTAACTGTAATGCATAAATCTCTAAAAATCTGACTAATCATACCCTCAATATATAAAAATGGAAGAAATACAGCAATAGTTGTGAAAGTAGAAGCTGAAATTGCAAGCGATACTTTGTAAGCTCCATTAATAGCTGATGAATACTTTCCATAGCCATGATGTCTGTAATAAAATATATTTTCAAGTACTACAATAGAATTATCAACCATCATACCTATTCCAAGTACAAGCCCCGAAAGTGATATTACATTTAAAGTAACTTTCATAAAATACATAAGTGTAAAAGTTACTATTATAGAAATAGGTATTGATATAGCTATTATTGATACAGTTCTTATATTCCACATATAAATCATAAGAACTATAATGGCAAAAAGTCCTCCCTGCCAAGCAGCCTCAAGAACTCCTTTTATAGACTCATTTATACTGTCGGCTGTATTAAACATTATTTCATATTTTACGCCCTGAGGAAAATTATATTCTTCTAATTGCTTTATGACATTTTTTGAAACTTCTGCAGTATTGGCTCCTGACTCTTTACTTACAGCTATTGATATAGAATTTTCTCCATTTATTTTTATTATGTTAACATCATCATCATAACCCTGATAAACTTCTGCTAAATCCTGTATTTTTACTATGGAAGAATTACCTGCATTATCTTTTTTTAAAGCGATAATTGTATTTTTTATATCATCAACACTCTTTATCTCTCCCATTGTCCTTATTGTATATTTGTAAAAACCCTGATCTGCCTGCCCGCCTACTAAATTATTATTATCTCTGGCAAGTACAGAAGCTATTTCATTAATATTTATATTATATGCTTTTAATCTATTCAAATTAACATCTATTTTTATTTCATTTTTTAATCCTCCTAAAACTTCAGCCTGAGCCACACCTTTAGCCTGTTTTATTTGAGGAGCTATTTGATTATCTGCTATATTATATAAAGCTGCCTGATCATTCATACCGTAAACAGCAACTTCCATTAATGAAATATCATCAGTACTAAATTTTCTTATTATAGGTTTTTCAGCACTATCCGGAAGCAAATCTACAACCTGTTCCAATGCCTCTCTTATATCTTCTGAAGCATCATTTAAATCTGTTCCCCAGTTAAATTCTATAGTTACATCTGATGCATTTTCTCTTGATGTTGAAGTGATTTCTTTTATATTATTTACTGTAGCTACAGCACCTTCAATGATCTTTGTAACTGATTTTTCTATCTCTTCAGGGCCGGCATTTTTATACCTTGTATAAATGCTTACATAAGGAACTTCAATACTAGGCATAAAATCTATTGATAGTTTTGATAGGCTTACAATACCTAATATAATTACTGATACTATAAGCATAAGTATAGTTACTGGTCTTTTTACAACTGTTTCTATTATTGTCTTCATAATTAAACTGTTTTCTTAATTTGTATTTTATAATACTTTATCAAATATTATAGCATATTAGACGATAAAGTGTAAAAAAAGTTTCATGTAAATACTAATTAAATACCATTAAAAAACGATTTCTATAATATAATTATCAAATAGATTTTCATTAAAAATGCAAATATTTTATATATAAGTGAATAAATACTTATAAACAGCAAAACTTCATATGCTGATAAAATAAATTATCGAGTAAACATTTTTATAAATCTTTCTCGATATTTATAAGTAAGTAATTTTTTATTGTATAATTCTGCTAATTTCTTTATTTCTGTATCATCCATTTTTTCAGTATCTATTGCATATATATATCCGTCTTCTTTAAAACCTTTTATCATAATGTTAATATAGCCATTAAATTTTTTATCTAAAAATAATTTAAAAAACATTATAGAACAAGTAAGTATAAGAGAATTCACTATTACATATATTAATATAAACATATAATAAGGATAAATAAATTCCTTTCCGCTTCCCATAAATAAGAATCCGTTTCCCAAAATAATAGAAACTTCAAAAAGCAAATGTCTGTTTTCAAAATGATCCCAATCTTCTGATCTGTATTTTAATTCATTATCATAATATACAAGAACCATATCATAACTTTTAGCAAAACCCTCATATTCAAGTTCATCAGTATCTGCATTTTGGGAAAATGCAAGTCCTGCCTCATATATTACTTCGTTTTTTGTATCTTCATAAGAAGTTATTATCTTATTGTCAAACACCCAATTTATTATTCCATATAATACTATAAATATAACAGCCATTATCACAGAAATAACTATAATAAAATTTGAAGATATCAAAGAATAAAAAGTATTCTTATTCTCAATACTGAACAAATAAAAAAAGTATATTATATGCGATATATAAAAAATAAAAATAACATGATATCCTCTAGTAAGAAAAGAAGATATAATATTTTCTCTTAAAAAGACTCTGTTTAAAGAAAAAAAGTTGGTTATATAAAAAAGTCCAAGTATAGACAATATAAAAGGAACTAAATATATAATTAAATAAAAAAAAGTTTCCTTTCTTGAATATTTATTTAATTTATAAAAGAATACGCATACGAAATAAAAAGAGCATAAGAATTCTATAAGCATTAATGCCCTCATAATATATGTAGGTATATCTAAAATCATATAAGCACACATTGATATTATAGCCAAAGATGATACAGCAGATACTATAAAGTTTATATTATATTTAGTTAATTTTTCCACTTTATTTCTCCTGTCTTTGCTTTATCATATATAACTCTTATCATTTTATAATCCAATCCCAAGAAAGAAGCATTATTCACCAAATTGTATAAAGCACTTGAAAATATAGACTGAGTATTTTCAATAATCTTATCAGTATAAGGATATGATGCCATTATTCTTGATAAATTAAAAAGTATTGCTATCAATTTAGATGAGGAAGAAAGCTCATCATTTGTCATAGAATAAGGAATAACACTTTTTGCAGCTATTGATATAAATATAGGATTAATATGCTCCAAAGTAGATATATTAGATATAGAATGTTCTATCATTTCTCTTGCTTTATCAATAAACTCTTTTTGCTCATATTTATATTCATAATATATTGGAAGAGATGCTATATAGCTTGTATGCATTACATCTCGCAAAACTAGAAGTATAGATATATAATTAACCAATTCTTCATTATTTAATTCAAACTTATCATCATTAATTATTTTATCTTCTTCTCCGTTTCCTTTAATCCAGCAAATAGATAATATCTGTTTTATTATATCATTTTCAAATATTGTATATGTATATGATATATAATCTAAAAAAGATTCATTAGTATTTGATCTTTTCACTATATTAATAATAGATTCCCTTTGTGTTTCTACAGTATCATCAGATCCGGGTATATGAGATAAAAAATTAAAGTTTATAACATTTTCTATATAATCTATAAACTTTTCATAAGCATCATTTCCTACAAGCACTTTTTAATATCCTAAAAATTAATTTTTTATATATTTTTATACCATTTTCGGAAACTTTACAAAAATCACTAAATATTTTAAAATTAATATATATATTCTAATATTTTTTTGTTTAAGAGCCACAGATATTGCACACTTTTAGTTTAAAAAAAGTAGGTATCCCTTATAATTTAAATTGTTAGAAATAAACAAAAAGGAATACCT
>CASGDY010000054.1 GCA_949300355.1 uncultured Brachyspira sp. | reverse complement strand
GTCCTAATAAAATTCTAATCAAAAAAATCTAATAAAAAAATATCTATGCAAATTAATTAAATTAACTTACATAGATAAAATATTTATTAATTATATATATTATTTCTAATTATTGGAAATTCTTTTCTATTAATTTTTCATAAGTACCATTTGTCATTATTTGAGAAAGTCCTGCATTTATTTTTTCTAAAAGTGCAGTATCTTCTTTTCTTAAAGCAATGGCATAATTTTCTTCTACAGCATCGCTTTCTATTAATTTTATATCATCATTATATTTAGCAAAACTTTTACAAGGTTCTTTATCAAATACAACAGCTGATATTTTCTTTTCTTTCAATGCAAGTACAGCAGCAGCACCTGTATCAAATTTTTCATTATTTACACCTTCTTTTTCACTCATTATAGTATCACCTGTTGTACCTATAACAACACCGATATTTTTTCCTACTAAATCATCGAATGTTTTTATAGTATCATCATCTTTATGAACTAGCATAACCTGACTTGATACATAATAAGGCTCTGAGAAATTAACGAACTGTTTTCTTTCTTCTGTAACAGTCATACTTGCTATTATGGCATCTAATTTTTTAGCTTGAAGTGCAGGCAAAAGTCCGTTAAACTGCATATGAGTAAACTCTACATTCAAACCTGATAATTTAGCAACTTCGCTCATTATATCATAATCAAAACCGCCTATTTTTCCATCGCTGTCCAAATATCCGAAAGGCGGAAAATCAACATCTATTCCAACATATATTTTTTTGTTTTCAGTTTCAGATGTTTTTGATGAATTACCGCATGATACAAAGATCATTGAAGATATAATCATTATTAATATTAGTATTTTTTTCATTTTATAACCTCTTTTTTTAATTGATTAATAACTATTAATAGTATTATCGCGTAATATACTACTTTAATATTAGATAAAAGTCAATAAATAAATATTAAAATATAGTTATCATAATATTGATATAATGATTATTTAATTATATATATTGAAAATTTTTGAATTTCTAAACTGATTCACTTTGTATGTAATTATCAACTTTTTTTGCGGCACAAGCTCTGCAGGCTTTGCTAAAGTTGATGCCTCCTAAAGGTTATTTACTTAGGTTTCAGACACGCTTTGTGAAAATGTGATTGCTAGAATTTTATATTTAAAAAATATTTATTAAATCTAGGATATCACTTAAATTTAGAGTAAAAATACAGTCTTTTTGGTTCTTTGTGCCAATACCACAGGCACTCCCTACGGTCGCAAAAGAAGTGGGGGAGTGGGGGCTAGTCCCCACAAATAATAAAAATAAGAAAATAATTTTTGACAAAATATAATTGTTTAGGTATAATAAAAAGATGAAAGTTAACATATTTACAGAAAATTTAAATACTAAGATATACGGACAAAATACTTTATTATTTGAATCATTAGAAAGTACAAATAAAAAAATGATAGAAGATTTGAATAGTGGGGTAAAATTAGAAGAAGGTACTGTATATATAGCTTTGGTGCAGACATCTGGAAAGGGCAGCTATGGCAATAAATGGGAATCTAATAATAATTTAGGATTATGGTTTAGTGTTTTAGTTTATTCTCCATATAAGAAAGAGGCTTTAAGTTTCCTGCCAGGCATAGCATTAAGTAAATGTTTGAGAGAAAAATATAATGTTGATGCCCATGTTAAATGGCCTAATGATGTTTTGGTGGGAAGCAAAAAAATATCAGGAACTCTTATACAAGTTACGCCTATTGAAGATATAAATGCATGCATTATAGGAACAGGAGTTAATTTATATCAAAGCATTGAAGATTTTGATTTGAGCATAAGAAATAAAGCTACTTCACTTTATATTGAAACAGGCAAAAAAATAGAATTAAGTGATTTTTATAAAGATTTAATTCATTATTTTGAAGATGTTTATACGGGAAGTAAAAAATTATCAGAGTATTTCAAAGAGTATAGCAAAATGATAGGTAAAACTATAAAGGCTATAAAAGATAATGCTGAAATATATGCTGATGTAAAAGGGATAACAGAAGAAGGATATTTAAAAGTTGAAGTAAATGGAAAAGATGAAACTTGGATATCCAGAGCTTCTTTAGATATAGATACAAATTATTAAAATTTAATAAACGGAAGGTAATTTATGAGAAAACCAATACCATACAAGAAACCTGTGGAAAAGAAACATATAAATAAAAAGAGTATATTTCTTCTTATTGTATTTGAATTAATTATTATAGTGCTTTCAATAGTTACAACAGCTATAATATCATTATTATTCGGAATCAATCCATATATAAGTGCTGGAATAAGTGCTGCTATACTTATAGTGTTCAGTGTATTTGTTGCTAGGGAGTTTTTAGTTAGTATTAATAAGTGATAATAATAAATAAAGGAGAATAAAAAGACCTACCATATAATAAATGGGGTTTATTATGGTAGGCTTTTTTAAGAAAACATATGATAAAAAATAAAAACAATCTATAACGTATAGTATACTATATATAGTTTTTGTCAATATAAATTTTTAAAATATTAAAAAAATAAATAATATAAAATTAAAAAATACTTATTTTTATTTTACATGTAATACAAGCGAATAGCATGTTATATAATTATAAAGTTATTTCTTTTTTATTGCTTATCTTAAAAAATATAATAAGCGATATAATAGTAGTTAAAGTAAGTATTGTAGAAAGTGCGGCAGCCGTTCCATAACTAGCCCTTATAACTTCCTGATAAATAGCCACAGACATAGTTCTTGATTTTGTTGTATAAAGGATAACAGACGAGCTTAATTCATTAATAACAGTTATCCAACTTAATATAGCACCTGATAATACACCTGAAAGCATTAATCTTGCAGTTATATAAAAAAATGTTTTTATTTCTGAAGCTCCAAGACTTATAGAGGCCTCATCCGCATTCTTATCTATTTGATAGAGTATAGCTGAGCTTGATCTTAAAGTGTAAGGAAGCCTTCTTATCACTAATGATATAATAATTATTATAGAACTTCCTGTCAATATTATAGGAGGTTTATTGAATGCTGTTAAAAAAGTTATTCCAAGTACAGAACCAGGTATTATATATGGAAACATTGATACTATATCTATTATGCTGGTCAATATATTTTTTCTTCTGATTGTTATATATGCAGTGAGCATTCCTACGATTATTATTATTGCTATTGTGATTATTCCGTATAGATATGTGTTTTTTATTGAAGAGGCTAGAGAACGGAATATTGTTTCATAGCTTTCAAAAGAAAATTGATTAGTAAAAACGGATCTGTTTGTCTTTAAAAATGAAGTATATATAACTGTAATTTGAGGAAGTATAGAAACTAAAACTAAAATATATATTATGCTATGAATCAATATAGATTTTATACCTTTTATATCTTTTGATTTTATAGTGTTCATAGCATTCATAGCATATGATCTTTTATTTACAATATATTTTTGTGAAATAAACATTATAGTTGTAATTATTACCATTATAACGGACATTGAAGCAGAAAAGTTTGCATTGCTTCCTACTTCGCTTATGAACTCTGAATATATCATAGTAGGCATAGTTCTATATCCTTCGCCTATAAGCATAGGAGTACCGAAATCGGCCAATGCATTCATAAATACAATGAGTCCTGCTGAAACTATAGTGGGTTTTATTAATGGTATAGTTACAGTCATATTTCTCATAAAACTAGAAGCACCTAGATTTTCAGAAGCTTCTAAAAATATATTATCAATTTTACCTAAAGCTCCGTAAACATACATAAATATAAATGGATACAGCTTCAAAGAAAAAACTAAAAGTATACCATCAAAACCATATATAGTTGGTATATTGATACCTATATATGAAAAAAATCTAGTAATAACTCCGTTTCTTCCAAGAAGCAGTATCCATGAATAAGCACCTATGAATGCAGGAGACATCATGGATATAATTATTAAAATTTCTATGATTCTTTTACCTTTAAGATTATACATTTTCATGCAGTATGCTAAAGGCGTACCTATTAGTACAGCAAGTATAGTTACAGAAGTTGTTACCACAAAACTATTTATTAAAGTGCTGTAATAATATTTTTTTGTGAAAAATCTTATAAAATTATTTAATGTCCAAGCATCTGTTTTTATATCTTTAAAACTGCTTAAAAATAATGAAAACAATGGATAAACTAAAAATAAAACAAAGATAAATGTCATTATTATAGTAACATATGTCCAAAAGTCCATTTTTTTTAATATAGTTATTATTGTGTTTTTCATAATTATTTTCTCTTTTCAATGCTGATAATATATTTTTATCAGTATGACTTTAGTAAGAAAATATATAAATATTTTTTAAATGCCTGCTGTAACTATATTTTTAAATTTTTCAAGCCAAGCTTCTTTATTTTTATCAACCATTTCTTCATCTTCTTTTATATCATTGATATTTTCAAGAGGCATAAGTATTTGAGAACCATCTAAATTCTTTATTATTGCTCTTGTGAATAATTCATCATTGATAATTTTTTGTGCATCATAGCTTGTTACAAAATCTACAAACTTTTTAGCATTTTCTAAGTTTTTAGCATTTTTTATTATAGCCATAGAATGTGCTTTAGTTAGTACGCCTTCTTTCATATATATAACATCTATAGGAGAGCCTGTATGTATATAGTTTGCAGCGGCACTTTCAAATGTAAGTCCAACAGCATATTCATTATCAGCTACGCCTTTATATACAGCAGAAGAACTGCTTAAAAGTTTGCCGTCTAAATTAGCATATAATTTTTCCACATAATCCCAGCCGTTTTCAGGGTTTCCATTACCCATAGCATAAAGCATATTAACTAACTGCTCAAAAGATGATGATGAAGTAGTAGGGTCATTAAAAGCTATTTGTCCTTTTAAAGCAGGGTTAAGCAAATCAGCATATCCTTCTACTTTGATATCTTTTATTAAATTTGTATTTACTATTAATACGCTTGGGCTAAGCATAAAGCCTGTTATGTATTTTTCTTTACTTCTATAATCTTCGTATATATTGTCATAATTTGTTGTAACATATTCTTCAAAAAGCTTTGAATTATATTTTAATATATTTTCATTAGCAGCAAAAAATATATCGCCTAAAGGATCATTTTTTTCAGCTTCTATTCTTTTTATTATTTCTGCAGTACCGGCTATTATTATTTCTACATTTATATCAGGATTTTTTTTATTGAATTCTTCTACAAGTCTGTCAATAAAAAATCTAGTTGCTGGAGTGTATATTACTAAACTATTTACATTTTCATTTTTTTTGCTAGAACATGAAAGAATTGACATTACTATCAATAAAGATACTAAAAATAATTTAATGGTATTTTTCATAATTTTATCCTCGTTTTTATTTTTATTATTGAGATATAATAATGTTTTTTACTTTTTCTATCCAAATTTCTTTGTTTTCTGAAGATATTTTTGATATTTTATCTAATTTAGTACTATCTGTTACAGCATTTATTTCATTAATATCTATTAAAATATTGGATTTTGGTAAGTCTTTTCTAATTCCTCTGGCATTTAATTCATCATTCATTTTTTTCTGAGCATCAAAACTCGTAATATAATCTATAAATTTTTTAGCATTTTCTATGTTTTTGGCGTTTTTTACTATGCAAGCCCCGTTAGCTTTCATTATTACACCTTCTTTCATATATACCATTTGTACAGGAGCACCTGAAGATACATAATCAGCAGCAGCATTTTCATAAGTTAATCCTACAGAATATTCTCCGTCAGCAACGCCTTTATATACAGCAGAAGAACTGTCTAAAATTTTATTATCTAAATTGGGGTATAATTTTTCTACATATCCCCAGCCATTTTCTATATTTTCTTCTCCCATAGTATAAAGCATATTTACTAAATGCTCGAATGCTGATGATGAGCTGGAAGCATCATTAAAAGCTATTTTTCCTTTTAATTGTTCATTAGTTAAATCAGTATATCCTTCTATATTTATATCACCTATAAGATTAGTATTAACTATCAATACGCTTGGACTAAGCATAAATCTAGTTATAGAACCTTCAATATTTTTAAAATCATCATGTATATATTCTTCATTTGTTGATATGTAATTTGTAAATAAATTGGTATTTTCTTTCATAAAGTCTACATTAACTGTCATAAGAACATCGCATAATACATTATCTTGTTCTGCTTCTATTCTTTTTATGAGTTCTCCGCTTCCTGCCATGATGATTTCTATATTATCTATATCAGGATTTTTTTGTTTAAAATCCTCAATTAACGGATCTAATAAAGTTCTTGATGCCGGAGTGTATATTACTAGACTGCCTGTATTTTCTTCTTTTTTAGAGCATGAAAAAACTAGTATAAATATTAATAAAGATACTAATAATAATTTAATATTATTTTTCATATGTATTTTTATCCTTGTTTTTATTTTATATATGTTTTTTATAATTTATCTGTAATTATATTTTTAAATTTTTCAAGCCAAGCTTCTTGATTTTCTTTTACAAAGTTATCTATATATTCTAATTCTTCATTTGAAGTGATAGCATTTATATTTTTTATATCAACTAGTATAGGAGAGGCTCCCAAATCTTTTCTTACAGCTCTTGCATTAAGTTCATCATTCATTTTCTTTTGAGTATCAAAGCTAGTCATATAATCCAAAAACTTTTTAGCATTTTCCATATTTTTAGCATTTTTGATTATATATATGCCTGCAGGCTCCATTATAACGCCTTCTTTCATATATACTAATTTTACTGGCGAACCTGAAGCAGCATAATTTGCAGCGGCATTTTCAAATGTAAGTCCAACAGTATATTCATTATCAGCTACACCTTTATATACTGCTGATGAACCTGTTAGTAATTTACCGTCTAAATTGTCACATAATTTATTAATATAATCCCAGCCTTTGTTGATATCATCTTTTCCCATTGTATATAAAATAGTAACTAAATGTTTAAAAGATGATGAGGATGTAGATGGATCATTAAAAGCTATTTTTCCTTTTAATTGCTCATTAGTTAAATCACAGTATCCTTCTATATTTATATTGCCTACAAGGTTAGTATTTACTATTAATACGCTTGGGCTAATCATAAATCTAGTCATTGTGCCTTCTAGATTTTTATAGCTGTCTAGTATAGCATTTTCATTTGTTGTTGTGTAATTTTCAAATAAATCCTGATTGTTCTTTACCAAATTGATATTGGCTGCCATTAAAACATCACATAATGGATCATTTCTTTCTGTTTCTATTCTCTTTATTAATTCTCCTGTACCGGCTATTATTACTTCCACTTCTATATTTGGATTCTTACTTTTGAAATCCTCTAACAATGGATCTATAAAATCTCTTGATGAAGGGGAGTATATAACCAATGATGAAGCTTTTGATTTATTTTCATCTTTACCGCATGAAAATATTATTATAGAAATTATTAAAATTACAATTATTCTTGTAAAAATACCAAAAAATCTCATAATTTTATCCCGCAATTAATTTTGCAATAAAATATATTATATTGTGTTTTTGTCAACAAAAAAATAAACTTTTTATCACTATAAATTAATAAATTAGTGCAAAAAAGTTTACATAATAAAAAAATGCTAATAAAAGTTATCATAATATCGATAATTATGTTAACACTTTAATGCTAGGATTATAATATATACTATGAAAAGCAAAATAGCTGAAAAAGCATATACTTTAATAAAGAAAAAGAAATATAAAAAAGCAAAAAATTTTCTTCTCAATAGTAAAGTTAGAATGTCTCATGATGCAGAGGCTCTTGCTATGCTTTCATTTGCAGATATATTTTTAAAAGATTTTTATGGGGCAGAAGAACTTTCAAGAAAGGCGCTTAGAGAGGATAATTTTTGTTTCAATGCTATGCTTGCAAAGGCTTATATAAGTTTACATAATGGGCACAGAGAAAATGCTTTGAGAGAGTATTTTAAAATATTAGATTTAGACCCTGAAAATAAAGTTGCTAAAGACAATATAGAAAGAATAAGATTTTTAACCAACAATGCAAGAGGCGATGAGATTAATCCTAGAGCATATTTACTTGGCAAGAAAAAATTATCAATGTCAAGATTTATAGTTCTAATACCTATAGCATTCATACTCACATTTTTATCATACATAACAATAGACAGAGTGTACCCTAAAATAAGATATGTACTTCTTGATAAAGAGCAAAAAGAATTAAGAGAAAAACTTGAGAATGTATACTTATTTGAAGGGTTAGAAGACGGCAAGATTCCAGAGAGTGCGAAGAGTCCCACATACTCACCGCGTGAAGTAGCTGAGATGTTTGACAAGGCTAAAAACAATATGAGAAGTGCCTCTGTTAATGAAGCTGTTATGATAATTAATGGTGCATTGAAAAGCGACATAAACGAATATTTAAAAGAGAGATTCAGAGTGCTTAAAGAATTTGTAATAGCACCGGATTATAATATTTTTAGAGAGAGTCCTAACTATCTTACAGTAGTTGAAAATTACGACTTATACAATGGCGGTTATGTGAAATGGAAAGCTGATGTAAACACTGTAAGTCAAACCAATATAGACGGCATACCAAAGAAAAAAGCAAGACTTTTGATTTATGACACAGCCGACAAGAACATTGCAGGCGTTTCTGATTTAATAGTTAATGTTACTGTAACATTAGAGCCTAAAAACTATATAGAAGTGTACGGCAAGATTTTGGGCTATGATGCCAAGCAGAAATCAATACAGCTTGAAGGTCAGATTATAAAGCATTTGCCTAAGAAGTAAAAATTAAAGTTCTAAATATGTTATGTAAACTTTACGATATATAAAAATACTTTATTAATAAAGGTATTTGAATGTTATCTAAAATGTTGCAAAATTCTATAGAAGTTGAAATAGGGAAAAGAAGTATTGAGAAAATTGAAATACCTATTTCTATTACTAAAAATATAAAAAATACTTTAAGACCATATCAAGTAAACTGTTTACAGTATTTTATAGCATATTTAAATGAATATGATAATAATAATAAAAATAATCATTTAATGTTTAATATGGCTACAGGAAGCGGTAAAACATTAATAATGGCTTCTTTGATACTTTACTTATATGAAAAAGGATATAGAAATTTTTTATTTTTTGTAAATTCTGTAAATATCATAGATAAAACTAGAGAAAATTTTTTTAATATATCAAGTAATAAATATCTTTTTAATAATGAAATTATAATCAATAATAAAAATGTTGAAATAAAAGAAGTTAATAATTTTGATTATTCAGATGATTATAATATAAATATATTTGTAACTTCTATACAATATTTACATAATTTATTAAAAGAAAATAAAGAGAATGCTTTTGATATAACAAACTTACAGGATAAAAAAATTGTTATATTAGCAGACGAAGCACATCATTTTAATGCAGAAACTTCTAAGAATAAAATTGTTCAAAAAGGATTTTTTGAAGAAGAAAAATCAAATGAAAAAGAAACAGTAAAAAATGATAGTTGGGAAAGTACTGTACAAACTATATTTCAATCTAACAAAGATAATTTTTTACTTGAATTTACAGCTACTATAGATTATGAAAACAAATCTATAGTTGATAAATATTTGGATAAAACAATATTTAAATATGATTTATTAAAATTTAGACAAGATTTATATTCTAAAGAAATTGATATAATACAAAATGATGTTGATAAAAAATATTTAATGCTTGGTGCTGTTATACTTAGCGAATACAGGAGAGAAATTGCTTCAAATAATGGTATAGAGTTAAAACCAATAATTTTATTTAAAGCACATAAACTTATAAAAGAATCTCAAGCAAATCAGGAAATATTTAATGATTTAATAGATAATCTAAAAGAAAAAGATATTGATAAATTATACAAATCTAATCTTAAAGAAAATGATAAAAAAGATATCATATATAAAGCTATAGGATATTTTAAAAATAAATATAAAGATTTTGATATTTTTATAAGCAGAATAAAAGAAGCTTTTAAAAAAGAATATCAATTAATAACTAATGAAAAAACTAAATCATCAGAAGAAAAAAATGATAAAGATAGTAAGGAAATGTCAAAACAAAATAAATTGTTAAATACACTTGAGAATAAAGACAATCCTATAAGAGTTATTTTTAGTGTTAATAAATTAAATGAAGGCTGGGACGTTTTAAATTTATTTGATATAGTTAGATTATATGAAACAAGAGATGCAGATACAAAAAATAAAAAGGCAGGAAAAACTACAATAAGTGAAGCTCAATTAATAGGAAGAGGGGCAAGATATTATCCTTTAAAATTAGATTATTATAATGATGATGAAATATATAAAAGAAAATATGATAAAGATTTGGATAATGATAAAAGAATATTAGAAACATTATATTATCATAGTATAAAAGATAGCAGATACATATCAGAATTGAGAACTGTATTAAGAGAGCATGGACTTTTAGATGATGTATATTGCAGAGAAGAAGATTTTAAACTAAAAGAAAATGTAAAAAAATACGCTGATACAAATTTTATATTTTCTAATAGAAAAGAAGAAAAAGATAGATTTTATAAAGAAGATAAAACATTAGTAGGAAATAAAAAATCTTTTGAAGATATTAAATCTTATTTTAGAAATATTACATTAGAATATAATTGCAGAACAGGTATAAGAAAAATAGAACATGCTATTAGCATTGAAGAAAAAAATTTAACAGAAAGTGAAAAACTTCAAAATCTTAAAATAGAATCTTTGGGAAAACCTAAACATATAAGTTTTGGAGATATTAAAGATTATATAAAAATTAATTCTTGGTATAAAATGAATTACGGATTTGATAAACTTAAACCTAAATTCCAAGATTTAAAAAATATAGGAGAACTATTTGACTATTTAAATGATGTAAAATTTCTTTTTTTCAATTTAAATGATAAATATGTAAATCTAAATTATGAATATATTAATTTTCTTACAACAAATTTTTATCCTAAATTAATTAAAATAATTGATGAAAATTATAGTGAATATATAGGAACAAAAGATTTTTACCCACAATTAATAAAAGATGTATTTAGAGATAAAAAGAAAAAAATATACAATGAAAAATTATGTGATGATATGGAAAAAATAGACTATTATGCACAAAATTTTTTATATGCTGATAGCGATTTAGAAATATCTTTTTCTAAAAAACATATAAATGATGTTATAGAATATTTAAAAGAAAAAGGCTATAGCAATATATATTTATTTAGAAATGACCAAGATTTAGCTATATATAATTTTGATAACGGAACAGCTTTTTATCCAGATTTTATTTTAATATGCGAATATGAAAAAGAACAGATTCATTATCAAGTATTTTTAGAACCTAAAGGAAAAGGTTTAGGAGATTCTCCAAAAGAAAAATCAAAACAGGATTTTTTACTATCTATAAAAAATGATATTACTTTAAATAAAGATATTTTTGAGCTTGATACAGATAAATATATTTTATTCGGTATGAGATTTTTTACAGATGATGATAATAATAATTCTCAAAAATGGAATGATGAATTGAAAAATGAGTTTAAAGGATGATTAAATGGAATATATACATAATTATTTAAAAAAGTTATTTAAGAAAAATAATAACTATATAGGAAAAGATGGGGATTTGTTAATATCAAAAATAGCTGAAGATGCAAGACTTTATAATTCAGAATTAATAAAATTTCTGTTTAATGATAAAGGATGTAAAGATTATTTTTTTGAAAAAATAGATGATGTAACTATTTTTAAATCAGAAGATTTTAGAATGTGTATAAATGATGCAAGATTTTTAGGAAATAGTTTTACAAAATACGGAAATAAAATAGGTTTAATAACTGACAGAACAGTAGAAAAAATAATGAATGAAGATTATGTGGTATTAAGTTATCCTTATAAAGACTGCACTCTTGACGGAGGAATGACAAAAACAGAGGCAAAAAGAACAAACAGAAAAGAAACAATGATAAATAATATTCTTTTTAAAGAAGATATACATAAATTAAAAAGCCCTAAAGCATTTAAAAATTTTAAGAAATATAGTTTTGAAAATGACAAAATAAAAGAGCAAACACCTGCAGCTATAAAAGGCAATGAAAATATAATTATTAATGGAAATAACTTTGCAGCTTTATGCAGTTTGAAAGCAAAATTTGCAGGTAAGATAAAATTAATATATATAGACCCTCCATACAATACGGGAAGCGATACATTTTCTTATAATGATAATTTTAATCATAGTGCTTGGCTTGTATTTATGAAAGACAGACTGCAATTAGCTAGAGAATTATTGTCTGATGACGGAGCAATCTTTGTACAATGCGATGATAACGAGCAGGCATACCTAAAAGTTTTAATGGACGAAATTTTCGGAAGAGATAATTTTATTAATAGTATAGTTATAAGTATGAGTAATATGTCAGGTACAAAAGTAAGACATGCATACACAGGAAAAAGATTTCCAAAAATTAAAGAATATGTTTTATTATTTGTTAAATCTAAAGATTTCTATCATTTAAATGTACCAAAAGAAAATAAAGAAACTTGGGATAAAGAATATAATTATATTATACCAAATATTACTAGAGAAAAGTATTTAGAACTTAGAGATTTTATTGTTAATAATGAACTAGAAAAAGCCAAAAAAATAGTTGAAACTCTTAAATTATGTACTTTGAATGAATATTCAAATATTAATAATATTAAGATAGATGATAATTTTAAATTTGATAATATGTGGAGAATAGTTGGAACAAAACCTAATGAATCTATTTTAAAAATATGTAAACAAAATAATATTAATAAATTATCATCTAAGCAAGATATGACTTGTGTAGAAAGTAGTCAAGGTAATATATCTATAGTAAAAACAGATTTTAATATGGATACAGAAACTGCAAGAGTTGTAGTTTTATTTGCTGAAGATAAATCAAGTATGTTCTTTAGTGATTTATGGACAGACATTACGACAACAGGAGGAATAGCACAAGAGGGAGATGTTTCTTTTCCAAAAGGTAAAAAACCAGAAAAATTAATATCAAGAATAATAGAAACGGTAACAAATGAAAATGATATTGTTCTTGATTTCTTTGCTGGGTCTGGTACTACTTTAGCCGTTGCTCATAAAATGAATAGGCGATATATAGGAGTTGAGCAGATAGAGGAGCATTTTGATATTTGTGTTGAAAGGCTTAAAAAAGTTATTGAAGGTGAGAATTCAGGTATTTCTAAAAATGTTAATTGGCAGGGCGGCGGAGAGTTTATTACTTTTGATATTGCTTCATATAATGCTGATTGGGCTAAAAAAATTGAAAAAATAAAAGATGATAAAGAGTTAAAAAAAATATTTGAAGATATGAAAGACAAATCTTTAATTAATCATAGGCTTCAAATAGATTATTTTGAAAATAAAAGTTTTGAAGATGATAAAAAGTTTTTGTCTTTAGATTTGGAAAGAAAAAAAGAAATTTTATTAGAACTGCTTGATAAAAATATGTTTTATGTACCTTTTTCTGAAATGAAAGATAAGACTTTTAAATTATCTGATGATGATATCAAATTATCTAAACAGTTTTATAAAAATTGATT
>CASGDY010000053.1 GCA_949300355.1 uncultured Brachyspira sp. | reverse complement strand
GATTCTATTGAACTTGCTAAAACTCATAACTATACTGCTGTAGTTTCTCACAGATCTGGTGAAACAGAAGATGCTACTATTGCTGATATAGTTGTAGCTGCTAATGCCGGACAAATCAAAACAGGTTCTGCTTCAAGAAGTGATAGGATTGCAAAATACAATCAATTATTAAGAATCGAAGAAGAATTAGGCAACAGAGCTGTTTATTTAGGTAAGAAGGCTTTCTACAATGTTATAAAATAATATAATTAAATATTATATAATAATTTATCTTTAAAATGATAAACCATTTGGGAATAACATAAAGATGTTATTCCCTTTTTTATGTGTTATTAATAAAAAATTTAGCCTATAAGCCTTACACAATAATTTTCTACATATTTGATGCAATCAATTTTTATTAATAAGTAAATATGTAATAATATTAAATGTTGTTCCATTTTTTACAATGCTTTATTAATATACAAAAAATAATAAAAAGTTTTGATAAACTAACAGATTGCTTTGATATTTTGTTAAATATTTATATAATATAAATATATAATATTACGATATTAAATTTAGTAATATTATTATTAATAGTATATTAGGATATATTATGAGCGATAGATATATAATATGGGAAGATAAGTATAATACAGGGTATAAAAAGATAGATGATCAGCATTTGGAACTGATAGAAATAATTAATGATTTGTATGACTGTATGGACAATAAAGATTCAAGAGATGAAACTCTTAAAAATGAGTTTAAAAAGGCTTTGAGAAAGACAGTTGATTATGTAGGATATCATTTTTCTTATGAAGAAAAAATAATGCATGTAATTAAATATCATAAGATACTGGAGCATTCTTCATCTCATAGAGAATTTATTCAAACAATTTATAATTATGTTAAATCTTATGAAAATGGTTCTTTAGATGCCATTAGTAATTTAGTTCAGTATTTAAAAGATTGGTTTTTAAACCATATTTTAGTTACAGATAAAAAATTTATAAAAGAAGTTAAGGAAGCATTAGAAAAGCTTTCAGAAGAAGAATAAGGAGCTTAAATTATGGAAGAAATGGTAGAAGTTACAGTTAAAAAAGGCTGGATTAAATGGGAAGAGAGATTTAAAACTGGTTATAAAAGAATAGATAATCAGCATAAAGAATTGGTGAATATAATAAATGATCTTTATGAAATGGGTGTTAAAGGAGACATCGGAGATGATGATGTACAAAAAGCATTCAAAGAAATTATAAAAAGAACTATTGATTATGCTACTTATCACTTCGCTTATGAAGAAAAAATTATGAATGCTATAAATTACTCTGCCTCTAAAGATCATATTTCCAAACATAGATCTTTTTCTCTAAAAATAGTCGATGAGGTTAATAGATATGAAAAAGGTGATAATTTAGTAATTAAAGATTTTATTACTTTTTTAAAAGATTGGTTATTGAATCATATTGTGCTTGAGGATAAAAAATTCATATCTGAAGTAAAAACTACATTGGCTAAGATGTATGAGGAAGAAATGAATTAAGCTATTGTATATAAATAAGCCTTATAGTGATAAACTATAAGGCTTTTTATAATTATAAATATTTTTCTATTTCTTCGAAAGCTTTTCCTGCTTTCTCCTGAATATAAATATCTACTATGTAATTTGTAAAATTAGAAGGTTCAGGGTTAATTTCCATAATTTTGGCTCCAGCTCTTTTAGCTATATGCGGAATTTGAGCTGCCGGCATTACTTCCCCGCCTGTACCAATTATAATAAATAAATCGCTTTTTTGAGCATCTTCTATTGAAGAATTGAAATCTATTGCTGGAAGCTGCTCTCCAAAAAACACAAAATCAGGTTTTAAAGTGGCGCCGCATTTTTCACATGAAGGCGGATCCATAGCTAGTATTTCTTTACTGATTTTATATCTAGTTTTGCATTTCATGCATACTGCATATTGAGCCGTTCCATGAAGTTCATAAACTATTTTACTTCCCGCTTCCTGATGAAGATTATCAATATTTTGAGTAATTACACTTCTCATAATCCCCATCTTTTCTAAATTTGCTAGTACTATATGAGCCTTATTAGGTTTTACATCTGTAATAGGATCATAAAAAACTTTTTTCAAAGATTTCCAAGATTCTTTTTGATGCTTAACAAAGTATGAAATTTCAGCGA
Source organism: uncultured Brachyspira sp. (assembly GCA_949300355.1). Classification (GTDB taxonomy): domain Bacteria; phylum Spirochaetota; class Brachyspiria; order Brachyspirales; family Brachyspiraceae; genus Brachyspira. Next base: position 11,692 of record CASGDY010000053.1, on the reverse strand, counting down.
ACTGACTTCCATGTTTTTCCCAAAGCCCATTCTCACCTCTGAAAGGAGGTACACCGCTTTCTACACTTATGCCTGCACCTGTAAAAGCTACAGCATATTTTGATTCTTTTATTGTTTGTGCTATTAATTTATAATCTATCATAATTATTTATTATATAATATAATTAATTTTTTTCCAGCAAAAATAAAAAATAAATGCTTAAAAATAAAATTTATATATTATTAATGTTCTTTGATTTATATCTAACTTCTCATAAAATAAACATTTTATAATAATATTTTTATTGACAGATAACTTTAATATGTTATAATATAACATATTACTTGATAGTAAACTAGAAGAAAAAATTTAAGGATATATTATGATTAGCAGAACACAAATTATGCGTTTATTAAAATACAAGAATGCTTTAAGACGCATGAAGAGTTTCGGATTTATAAAAGCATATTCCAATAATTTGGGCGATGCAATAGGTATAACTTCAGTTCAGGTAAGAAAAGACTTTTCATTATTTAATATATCTGGAAACAAGAAGGGCGGATATAATATAGATGATTTACTAGAGCAAATCGACAGTATATTAGGTAAGCAAATATCCCATAATATTATATTAGTAGGATATGGTAAAATAGGAAAAGCTTTGGTTAATTACAGAGGATTTGAAAGCGAATCTATAAAAATAGTTGCAGCATTTGACCATAATCCTGAAAAAATTGATAGAAATGCATCCATTCCAATACTTCCTATAGAAGAAGTAAAGGATTTTATAATTAATAATAAAATAGAAGTGGCAATATTAACTGTACCTGATTTGGAAGCTCAGAGAATGTTTGATGTTATATGTAATGCTGGTATAAAAGGAGTTTTAAATTTTGCTCCTATAAAACTTTTAGAAAGACCTGATTGTATAATCAATGATGTTAATATAGCTGATGAAATTGAATCTTTATTTTATTTCATAAATGATGTGAAAGATAATAATAATTCTTCTTCTGGTAAAAAAAATAAAGAAAAAGCAGATAAATAATTTATAGTAGTTATAAAAATAGGGGCTGTATAAAACAGCCCCTATTTTTATCTTCTATCTTTTTAATGCATTATTTATTATAAGTTAGACTTGCTCTTGTGAGTAAATCTACAACTTCTGTGTTGCCATTTTCCATAGCATACATTAAAGCAGTCTTTTTAAATTTATCTAAAGTGTTTAAATGAGCACCAGCATTAATTAAATATTCTGCTGAAATATAATCTCCATTTTCGGCAGCAAACATTAAAGCAGTTTTTCCGTCATTATCAGCAATATTTAAATCTGCCTTATTCATAATAAGGGCATTAACAGCCTCACTTTTTCCTGAAATTGCTGCCCATATTAAAGCTGTTCTTCCGTCTCTCATCTTAAAGTTTATATTAGATTTTCCTATAAGCAATGATGATATTACATCTGTTAGACCTAATGTAGAAGCTAATGCAAGAGGCGTAATATTACCATAAGGTCCATAAGAAGCAACTATATTAGCATCAGCACCTCTTTCCAAAAGAAGTCTTGCAATATCATTATTTCCTCTGGCTATAGCATAAAATAGGGCATTAGCACCATATTCATTTATATAGTTAATATCACTGCCTTTATCCAATAACAATCTTACTATTAAGTCATGGTTATTATAAGAAGCTACCATTAAAGGAGTCATATTATAATTTATTCCGTCATCATTTCCGCTTCTATAAGTTCCCATCATTTTCAAATCAGCATTAGCATTAACTATCATTTCTACTATGCTGTAATATCCTTTTCCTGCTGCCTGTAATAGTGCTGTTGTACCGCCATTTATTTTTATATTAGGGTTAGCATTTTTAGCAAGCAGATAAGAAACTATATCAACATATCCTGCATCAGCAGCATAAGTTAAAGCTGTTTTTCCATGTATACATGTTAGATTGACATTGGCATTTTGAGATAGAAGGAGAAGTACAATATCCTTATATCCTTTTGAAGCTGCTGTGATTAAGGCATTATGACCCTGATTATCTCCGAAGTCTATGAAACTTGAAATAGAGCCTTGAGAGATTAATCTTTTTATGCCGTTAGTATCTCCGGCATTGGCATAATCTAATAGCTGATCTAATCTTCCTGTATTAGGTGTTTGAGCAAATAATACAAAAAAAGTATTTAAAAATATCAAAATAAAACTTAAATAACGCATTTTTAATTCTTCCTTAAAGTATAGAATTTTTGCTGTTATCAAATTTCGGAATAAGATATATTAATTTTTAATAGGTTTATGATTTATTTTTACTATTATTTAAATAATATTTATAAAGCTCTTTTTTAGTAGAATATAAACTTACACCTTTTATAGGGCTTATTTTCAAAGTTATTGTGGATAATTTGATTTTTCTTGAAGAATTAATATATAAATATCTTTCTCTTAAAGCATTTATTACATCAATACTTATTCCTTTTTCATTGATTCCATTATTATAGTATTTATAAACTTCTTTGCTTTCTTCTATACTATATTCTATATCATCAATTATTTTAAAGAAGTGATTTTCTGTGAAGCGGCTTGTGAATATAATAAGTTTTAAATCTTTATAATTATTTTCATCTGTAATAAGGCTCTTAATTATATTATTATGCTCCAATATTACTAAATCTGTGTCTCTTGCACTATTTTCATTTTTTCTTTTGCATTTTGAAAATACATCTGCTATGCCTATTTTATTTTCTTCAAAAAGTTTTTTCTTCTTGATTTTATTAAAAAGAAAATCATTTTTATAATCTATATCAAAGCAGTCAGCTATTATTTTCCAGAACTCGCTTCTTTTACTTGAATAATACCAAGCATTATTTTGTTCTTTTGCACTTAATTTTTCAAACTTTTCTATATTAGAATACAATGGAACAGGGAAAGTACCTAATATTAAAGTTTTCATTTCACTAGGAAAGAAATTTATATCATCAAATAAATGTTTTTCAATATTCATTTTTTTATTATCCAAATAATTAAAGAACTTATTATTATTACAGCTCCTAAAATACCAGTAAGTATTCTAACTCCAGTCTCTCCAAACATTTGATATATGCTTATCATAAAATTTGAGCTGTTATTGTTTAAAAGCCAATTCCATTTAAAAATTGCTGCTAGAAGAAATAGAAGTCCTATTAATATTCCAAATAAATATGGAAATTTTTTTATATAATTTATTAAACTCTCCATACATTATAATTATATTATATTTATCTATAAAATCAAAATTATTTAAATTTTAAAATTTCCATAATGCACGGTGAGTGAAGTTTTATATATAATGATAATTGTAATTAATAAATATACTTAATAATATAATAACATTCTACGTGCGGTGAATACATTATAAATTTAAATAACACTTGGGTGGGCAGCTAAAAAATTCTAATTAGATTTTAAAGAAATAAAAAATTAAAATTGCAAAATAAATTAAAAAGCCTAGAGGGTGGGGTATGAAAATAATTTTTAAAATTTAATTACACTTGCCCGCCCTTTAAGATTTATTACTATGATTTGAATTTTAATATTAATTAATTTTAAAAACATAATCAGAAATTATAGCACCCCCCTAGCTTTTATTAGATTTAAAAATCTTTTCAACGCACGTATAGATAATTTTTTAATTAGTAAAAATTTGAATTTTATATAAATTTATATTTTTAGTTTTGCTTAACGTGCGGTGTAAGGATTATTCCTGATTAACTAGCTTTTCTTCACTGCCATTAACTTTACCGTCTTTATCTACTTTAACAGTGAATATTTTTGAAACACCTTTCTCTTCAGCAGTTATTCCATAATAAGCATCGGCTATAGTTGCAGATACTTCATCATGCGTGATGATTAAGAACTGAGTTTTATCGGATAGGTTTTTAACCATGTTTTTGTATCTTATTATGTTAGCTCCGTCAAGTGCAGCATCCGCCTCATCAAGTATACAGAAAGGACTAGGACGATATAGGAATATCGCAAATACTAAAGCAAGCCCTGTCATAGTAAGCTCGCCGCCTGAATAAGATACAATGTTCTCCATTCTTTTTCCCGGAGGCTGAGCAAATATATCTATAGGGCTGTTTAATAAATCTTCTTCATTTTGTATTTTAAGTCCGGCATTTCCTCCGCCGAATAATATTTTAAATGTTTCTGAAAATTTTTTATTTATTTCATTGAATGTTTTTAAGAAATCTTCACCGGCTTTTTTATTAGCATCGGCTATTATTTTTAATATCTCTTCTTTTGATTTTTCTAAATCTTCTTTTTGTTTAGTAAGGAATTCAAATCTGTTTTTAGCTTCCTGATATTCATCGAGTGCCATCTCGTTTATATGTCCGAGATTTTTTATTCTTTCATTAATAGTATTGAGTTTATTTTTATAAGATTCTTCGTCTATTAGGTTCTGAGTATTTTCTTCAAAATCTTTTAAGTTAAGAGCATAATTTTCATAGAAATGACTATAAATATCTTTTATTTTATCGTTGCTTTGATTTATTCTCTCTCCAACTCTTGTTATATTTTCATTTATCTCATTAAGTTTTTTAACTCTTTTTGCTAAACTAGTTTCAAAATTGGATAATGCAGATTCAGCCTTTTTTATTTCATTTGCTTTATGTCTTGATTCGCTTTCAGTTTTGGATTTTTTCTTCTCTAATTCTTTATAGTTAATAGAGTTTTCTTTATATTCTTCATTAAGTTTTTTATACTCTTCTTCTAATCTGTTTATTTTCTCATTGAGAGAGCCAAATTCATCTTCTATCATCTTCATACTTTTTAATATCATTTCTTTTCTGTCTTCAGATGCTTTTTTATTAGTTTCGTATTTTGCTCTTTCTATTGTTAGGGTAGTGAGATTAGAATTTCCTCTGTTGATATTATCAGTAGCTATTTTTATTTCATTATTTATTTCTTCAATTTTTTCTATATTATTTTTTATAAAACTTTCTAAGTCAGAGATTTCTTTGTCTATGGCTTCTTTTTGCATATAAGTACCTTCCTTGTCGAAAAGTAAATCAACAAAAGGGTCTTTGATTTTTGTATACTCTTTAAATATACCCTGCAAAAATAATGCATCTTTTTTTTCTGTGTCTAAACTCTCACCTAAATTACGAATAAAACTGCATAATGAATTATAGCTAAGCTCATTTAAATTTGATAATACGCCGTCTTCTTCAAATTCTTTAATGGTGTTCATTTTTATGTTTATAGCATTTAGAAGATTATTAAATCCTATATCAATATCGTTTTCATGCTTTCCTATATTCTGATAAAAGCTGTTTCCCATTACATCTTTTTTCTTTTCATCTATTTCTGTGATTATTTTATTTATAACCTCTAATTGTCTTTCTCTTGCATCTGCAATTTTTAATGCGGCATTTTGATTTTCATTTGTCAAAGTAGATATTTGATCATTGAGGCTAGCTATTTTATTTTGTTCATTTGCAATATTAGTTTCTTCTGCTTCTTGTTCTTTAAGAGATTTTTCTATATTTTCAGCTATGGTTTTTACTTCTTCTTCAAGTTCTGCTATTTGGGCTTTATCTTCTTCTATTCTTTTTAGAAGCGAATTCTTTCTGCTGATAGTTTCATCTTTTTCTTTGCCTGCATTATCAAGCTGATTTTTTAATTGATTAGACATCTTCTCTATATGAGTAAGCTCTGTCATTATAAGCGAAACCTGTTTGTCAAGCTCTATTGATAATGTTCTTGTTTCTTCAAATTTTAAAAGCTCCTGCTGTTTCTGTTTATCCAAATCCTGAAGTTCTTTTTCTAATTCAGACTTTTTATTTGTATGTTCTTTAAGGCTTTTATTTTGATCTTCTAAAGTTATTTTTAATTTTTTTACCTGATTAACATTTAAACTTATATTTATTTTTTTCTGTTCATCTTTAAGATTATAATACTTTTCTGTCCTTGCAGCCTGTTCTTTTAAAGATTTATAATGTTTTTCAGCGTTTTTTATTTCTATTTTAACATTATCAAGATTTCTTTCGGACTCTTCTAATTTTTTAGCAGCTTCTCTTCTTCTTTCAAGATATTTACTGATTCCTGCAGCATTTTCAATAATGCTTCTTCTCTCTTCAGGCTTCTGCTTAGCTATCTCTGAAACAGTACCCTGCTTTATAACCGAATAGGCATTTTTACCAAGTCCTGTATCTAAAAACATATCAACTATATCTTTTAAACGTACCTGCTCATCATTGATATAGTATTCTGACAATCCTTTTCTATAGTATTTACGAGTAACTATAACTTCATCAATATCGTATTTTTTTATCCATCTGGATTTATTGTCTAAAGTAAGAGCTACCTGTGCAAGAGATGATGGTTTTCTAGTATCTGTACCATGGAATATAACACTTTCAAGTCCTTTAGAACTGTCGATTCTCAATCTGCTTGCGGACTGCTCACCCATAACCCATAGAAAAGCCTCTACTATATTACTTTTCCCTATTCCGTTAGGTCCAAGTACTACAGTAACGCCTTCATTGAACTCTATATTTGTTTCTATGGCAAATGATTTGAATCCGTGCAAATTAAGATTCTTTATGTACATCTCTTTTCCTGTATTAAATATATGTTAGTTAATTATACAATTCTATTAAAAAATAATCAATTAATTAAATAAACAATATATAAAAACACTATAAATTTATTTGTTTTTATATATTATTAGTCCTAATTATTTTCGGTATAATGCATAGTAAATATGAAGACTATGGTAATTTTGTTATGATAAAATATTAATTTTAATGTGTTTTTTACGAGATGAAAAAACTATCATTTTATAGGAAATTCAAAAATATATAGCTAATACAAGGATAATTTGTATCATATAAAATGATATGCAATTATATATTGATTATTAGTTAAACTTTTTATTTTAAATATTGACATTATAATTTAATATTTTATAATATTTTTATGAAAAGAATATTTACTTTATTAAATAATACACTCGACACTCGACACTCGACACTCGACACATAATTTAAATCTTTTAAAAAATTTAATATCCGATAAAAATTATAATAATTCTAAAAAAATATATTCTTCTTTATACATTTTTAAGTTAATATTTGTATTGCATGATATTTTAAAAATTTATTTATCATTTTTAATACAAAAACAATCATATATAAAAAACTATAATCATAATTTTATTCTTCTATATTTTCTCAAACTTTTGAGAATGAATTTTTTCAATGATAGAAACATTTTTAAAAATGTTTTTTATAAAAATTATAATTTATATAAGGAGTTCTAATATGAACAAAAGACTATTTTCAATTTTATTTACTTTATTTTTAGCAGGTGTTTTATCTGTAAGCTGTTCCAATAAGGATAAAACATCACAACCTACAGGCATAGACAGTAAATATGCAGGTACTTGTATAGGAGGCGGAGATTTAACTGGTCAAACAATTGTTATAAATGCAGACGGTTCAGCAAAAAATCAAACTGAGGGTGTTGATGTTGATATGCCTGCTTCAAGTATAACTAAAAATTCTGATACTTCATATACAGCAAATTATACTCTTAATCCTAGCACTGGAGTTACAGTAAAAGGTACTATGAATATAGAATTTACTACTGATACTTCTGCTAATGTTACAGGTAAAAATATAATTACTTCCTCAGACGGAAGTTCAACTCAAAATATCAACGGCACTTTAACTAAACAGTAATAATCAATCGTGTTTTTATTTAGGGCTTGATTAATTATATTAGTCAAGCCTTTTATTTTGAATTATTGCTGATAAATTTATTTTAAATATTGACATAATAATTTAATATTTTAGAATATTTCATATGAAAAAATGATAAATGCATAAGGAGTTCTAATATGAACAAAAAACTATTTAGTTTTTATTTACTCTATTTTTAGTAGGTGTTTTATCTGTAAGCTGTTCCAATAAAGATAAAACAGGTTCATCAAGCAATGCAAAAGTAGATGTTGCATATGCTGGTGATTGGTATGAAGGTGAACAGCTAGCAATGAAAATAGATAGCAATGGAGATATTTCAGTGCCATCTCTTGAAATAGGAGATACTACTGATAAAAAAGTTGAAGGCAGCGGAAATTCATATACTATTACTTATACTAAAGGGACTGATAAAATTGTGTTACAAATAACATTTACAGATAACAATAATGCGACAGTTATAATTAATAATGAGGTAGATAATCCTAGATATCTTGTTGTAAGAAGATAATAAATTATAAATTAATAGAATAGGGCTTGATTAATTATATTAGTCAAGCATTTTATTTTCATTATCTTAAATACCACCATCTAGACTTAAAAAATTATTTTTTATTTTTGCTTTGTATTTCTTTATTATTTAAATTAGATTTTTTAGCTGTACGCCCAAGAGTTTTTTAAATTTATTGTCTACATACTGCCATTAGAATTAAATTTTAAACCTATGATTGTTTAATATTTTAATTTCAACAATAAATAAAAATGCATTTACTGCAAGTTAATTAGATTTTAGAAATTAAACTATTTAAATCTTCTGCATTATCAGATACTAATATGAAATTCCTTCTATTAATGTTATTTGAAATTATATTTAATAGTTCTTTATCTTCAAAATATTCTATCATAATATTATGATTATAATACTTCATAAATATTTTTATTAAGTCCAATTTATTATTTATACTTTGAATATTTTCTTTTTGAGATATTTCATTTAATTTAAATATAAAATCCATTTCAGGCATATTTTTTTTATCAGCATTTGCTAAATCAATATTTGTAAAATCGTATATATATAAAGTATTTAATATATTATTATTAATCAATATCTTAAATATGTTTTCAAGTACTATGAAAAAAATATCAATTTTTCTGCTGAAAAGAACTTTTGCTGAAAAACTTTTTTTATTATATGTGAATATAATATTTATTATATTGTCAGACTCAAAAAATGAATTAATATTTATTTCAGCATTATAATTTAATTTTAAATAAATTTTTTCTATATCAATATTACTATGCCCTTTAAATATTTTTAAAAGTATTTCTTTCTTTGAAAACTCTAATATATCATTTAGAAAATCGAGGCATTCTAATATCATATCATTATCAATACTTCCATTATATTTATAATTTTCCATTATTGCACTTATTATTTTACTTATGGATAATAATTCATAATCATTTATTTTATAGAAATCAAAGAAATGAAAATTATTTATATACCAAATTAAATTTGCTATATGAATATCTTTTTTGGGAAATATAGTTGCAGGCGATATTTTTATTTCTTTTTCTTTTACATGATAATCATCTATTTTTAGATTTTTTATATATACGCTTATATTCATAATAATTATTTATTCAATGCTGTTAAAATCGATTTTTTCTATCATATTACGCAGCATTTTTAAAGGCTTTACATTTAAACTTATAAAAATATTTTCTATATTCTTATAATCTAATTGCGGCACAAATATTCTTATTTTGCTTATTATATTAGGAGTATTATTATTTTCTTTATTTTCCTTCCAGCCGACTATCTCTAAATTAATAAATTTGATTCCATATTCTCCTAATTCGGTTTCAAAATCTATTTTGGGAGGATGTTCTATTAAATATACTATAGATCTTTTCTTGTTAGATATATAATATGGTATGAAAAATCTATAAATGGAGGTACTCAAAAATATACATATACAGCCTATGGCAGATAGTACCCATTCTCCAGATCCTATAACTATACCAATACACGCAGTAACCCAAACTATAGCGGCAGTAGTTATGCCATGCAGTTTTCCTCTATTTTGTATGATCATTCCTGCCCCTAAGAAACCAATTCCGGAAACTATTTGTGCAGATATTCTGTTATAATCAGGAACTTTTTTTAAAGCCTCGATTCCTGATTTAATAAGCTCAGCATTTTCTAATACTACAGCACGTGCAAATACATCCTCATAGCATGATAAAAGAGCTGCTCCCATACAAACAATACTTGTAGTTCTGCTTCCTATAGGTTTTTTATGCTGTTCTCTTTCCCAGCCTATAAAGATTCCCATAATATATGCTACTAATATCCTTGTAGTTATTTCTAAAATACTAAAGTCTCCTAATGTATGTTTAATATATTCTATAAGCATAAAATAATATCCAAATACTTAATAAACATTAGTATTATCGAAAAAAAATATTAATAATTACAGTTTATATATCTATATCTGCATACATGTCGGACTCATTTTTTGTGTATAATGCTATAGAATCTTTTGAAACGCTGATAATTTCATCTATAAATTTACTTATATTATGATGAAGGTCCGAAGAGAAATATTCTATAACCATATCCAGATTCATTCCGCTTATTAAACAGATATTATCATTTTTTCTATAAAATTTACTCGCTATATTAAAAGGAGTTCCGCCATATAGATCTGTCATTATTAAGATTTGATTATTTCCAAATTTATCTAATAATATTTTTAGTTGATTTTCTATTTGGGCGAAAGTGTTATCCGTATGCAGATGTATTACATCATAATCATCTTTTGGTAAATCGCCCAAGATCATTTTGGCAGATTCAATAAGTGCGGATGCTAAATTGCCATGACTCATTAATATTAAATTAGGTTTCATAATCAATCCCCCCATTCACATTTTATTGCTTTTATATTATAAATATAATAATTGTTTTTCATTATTCAAGCTTAATTTTTGAAAAAAATTTTTACCTACAGTATGGTTTTTATATAATAATTTTACAGTGAAATGTTTAATTATGTGTTAATTAGTACCTAAATGCTTTTTTATTAACTTATCATAGAATCCATTAGTCATTATTTGTGATAGAGCTTTATTTATTTCATCTAATAATACATTCTCATCTTTTCTAAAAGCTATGGCATAATCTTCTTCAGGATATTTTATATTTTCTGCAAGTTTTATACTTTTATCATAACTAAGAAAATGATTGCAAGTTTCTCTATCAAATATAGCAGCATCTACATTTCCTACTTTTAATGAAAGTATGATGCTGCTTCCTGTATCGAATCTTTCTATATATATTCCTTCTTTTGCCGAAATCATAGTATCAGCAACAGTATCTCTTATAACACCTACTTTTTTTCCTATCAAATCTTCTTCTGTTTATATTGATTCATTATCCATTCTTACTAGAACAGCCTGACTTGATGTATAATATTTATCAGAAAAGTTAAGATATTTTTTTCTTTCTTCTGTTACAGTCATTCCTGCTATAATAGCATCTATTTTTTTAGACTCTAAAGACGGTATAAGTTCTTCAAAACGCATAGGAATAAAATTTATATTTGAACCTGATATTTTTGATATTTCTTTCATTAAATCATAATCAAATCCGCCTATATTTCCATTCGATAAATAACCGAATGGATAATCATAAACATATATACCTACATTTATATATTCATTTGTAGAAATTGCATTTTTAACTGAAAGATTTTCATCAGATTTTTGACATGATAATGATAAAATCATTGATATAATTAATATGATTTTTTTCATTTTTATTTCCTAAAAATCTAATATTGTTTATTATAAGATTCCTATATATAAATTAATATGGATGTATAAAAAAGTCAAGCAGTTTATTATTAAAGGATATAATTATAAATGCTTATCTACTAATTTTTGGTATACTCCATTAG
>CASGDY010000052.1 GCA_949300355.1 uncultured Brachyspira sp. | reverse complement strand
TAACTTTATGTAAAGCATCAGTATTTTGAAGAAGTACAGCCATTAAAGTGTGTCCTGCCTCATGATAAGCAGTATTTAATTTTTCTTTTTCACTGATTAATATGCTCCTTCTTTCAGGACCCATCATAACCTTATCGCGTGCTTCTTCAAAGTCAGAAAGTTCCACTCTTTGTTTATCATTTCTAGCAGCAATTAAAGCAGCTTCATTAACCATATTAGCAATATCAGCACCTGAAAAACCAGGAGTAGCTCTAGCTAAATGATATAAATCTATAGAAGGATCATGCTGTATTTTAGCAACATGCACTTTAAATATTCCTTCTCTTCCTTTAACGTCAGGTAAATCAACAACAACTTGTCTATCGAATCTTCCTGGACGAAGTAGAGCAGGGTCAAGTACATCAGGTCTGTTAGTAGCAGCAAATATTATGATTCTAGTATCTGTATTGAAACCGTCCATTTCAACAAGCATTTGGTTTAATGTTTGTTCTCTTTCATCATGTCCGCCGCCGTATCCAGCACCTCTAGTTCTGCCGACAGCATCAAGCTCATCTATGAATATTATACAAGGAGCAGATCTTTTTCCCTGTTCAAATAAATCTCTTACTCTTGAAGCACCAACACCTACAAACATTTCAACAAATTCAGAACCAGACATACTGAAGAAAGGTACATTAGCTTCACCGGCAACTGCCTTAGCAAGTAAAGTTTTACCAGTACCAGGAGGGCCTACTAATAATACACCTTTAGGTATTTTAGCACCAAGTTTTGTGAATTTGCTTGCATCTTTTAAAAATTGTACAACTTCCTGCAATTCCTCTTTAGCTTCTTTACAGCCTTCAACATCTTTGAAAGTTACTTTTACATCTTCTTTAGTTAAAAGTCTTGCTCTGCTTTTTCCAAAACTCATAGCTCTGTTATTAGAACCCTGAACCTGCCTGAACATAAAGAACCAAAGCAGAAATCCTATTAACAGTATAGGAAGTAAGTTTACAAGTATAAGACTTAAATAACTAGGTTTTTCAGCTTCTCCTCTAACTTTAACATTATTATCTATAAGCAAGTTAACGAATCCGCTTGCAGTAAATGGTATAAATGAGTAAAAGTTTATCTCTGTTATTTTACCATTAACTGTTTCTATAGCTTTACCATTTCTAATATTCTGATCTACTATAGTAACTTCTTTAACAACTCCTTCTTTAACTTTCTGTACTACAGTTGAATAATCCCATTCCTGAGCTTTCACCTGCGGTGTTTTTTGAAAGTACATTATAGCCATAACTACAACCATTGTAAGAAGAAGTATTATTATAATTTGATTTCCTCCGCCTCCGGATTGCGGCATAGATTGTCTTCTATTATTTTTTTTACTACTCATGTATTCTCCAAACTTATTTTAACTTTTATATATAAATAAATATTAATAAAATATCAAATATTTACAAATTATTATTTTTCAGGTATATCTAAGATAGTACCATAGCTATTAAAGCAATGAGATGCTAGAGAAGAAACTCCTCCGCCTCTCTTAAGAGCACTGTTTATTATTTTCCCATCTTTTCTAGCTAAATCAGGGTATTTTAAATTCATATATCCAATAATAAGTCCTTTGCTTGTAGAAGCATGAATATATGTTACAGTTTCATCTTTTTTATCAACTCCTATTACTATACCGGCATGAGTAAGCTTTTTATCATTAGATGTAGTTTTGTCAAACATAATTATATCACCTACATTCGGCAAAACATTTTTATAAATTTTTTTATATTTTGACAAAGTAGAATATATAGTTTTTACTCCGCCAGAATCTAAAATTGCTTGTTTTTCAAATACCGCTATATTAGAAGCCCAATAAACTGCAGCTACATATCCTGAACAATCAAATCTGAATGTTTTCTTCTCTTTAGAAGTAGGATGTGTTAATGTAGCTTTTTCATTATATTGATAATGCTTATCCAAATAAAAGTTAGCCCATTTACTTATATCATTTCTAACTTTTTGTTTTTGTGCATCATTTATCTCAACTCCGCTTTCTTCCAGCTGCTTTTGATATTCTTTATCATATCCGTAAGTTTGTGTAAATGATACTGAATAAAACAATATCATCAATAATGATAGTATAATAATATAAAAACGCATAATACACTCTTATACATAGTAAATTATTTTATAAAATATTAATAAAAAGTCAAGGCAATTTACAATATTATTATTTATATTAATTTGGTTTTTCTAAAACAGTGCCATAACTGTTAAAACAATGCGAAGCTAATGAATGAGGTGCATCGCCTCTTCTGAGATAGCTATTTATTGGCTTTCCATCTTTTCTTGCTAAATCAGGATATTTTAAATTCATGTAGCCTAAAATAGGACCTTTGCTTGTAGATGAATGAATATAAGTTATAGTTTCATCTTCATCTATATTTATGACTATTCCTGAATGGGTAAGTTTTTTATTTGGAGATGTGGTTCCGTCAAAAAATATTATATCTCCTATATTAGGCATACCTTTTTTATATATTTTATTTTCTTTAGATAAAATATAATGTATGTTTTCTGTTGAGCCTTGAAGTTTTATAGTAGGCTTTTCAATAGCAGTCCAATATACAGCATTCACGAATCCTGAACAATCAAAGTTTACTTTCTTCTTTTCTTTTGAGAAAGGATTTGTTATTGTGTCACTTTGATTATATTTATATTTTTTATTCATATAGAAATTAGCCCATTTTACTATTTCAAGTCTTGTATTTTCCTGATTGAATGCAGGCATAGCAAATAGTAATGAGATAATTAAAATATTAATATAAAAACGCATACTATCTCCTAATAATATTTGAATATAATTAATAAAAGTTGTTTTATTATATTTTTGTAAAAAAACAATTAAAAGCAAATATTTATTGATTCTAACAATTTTTATATTTATAAATCGGATTTTTCATTATAAATAATAGCTACATGTTATTATAATATAATTCTTTAATACTGAATTCCTTGGATTTTAACCATTTTATCCTATATTGTATAGGTGTTATTATACTAAAAAATACTGACAAATAAGGGTAGGCATTTTGAAACTGCATAGATAATCTAGTTTTGAATATGTATTTATTATTTTTATTTAGTTTATTTACATTAATTACTTCTATCCTGTTTATTTGATAAATATTTTTGATTAATATGTCTAAATCAGTATTTCTTGTTTCTCTCATAGTTTCTGAGTTCAATATAACATATTCTTTAGTAAAAAAATCATAATATAATTTTCTATATATGTATATTTCTCTTATATTATCGTTAATAAATAAATTCTTTTTTATTAGATCTATTCTATAATTAATAAATAATATTATTCCATTATCTATATATTTTTTTATATTTTGATAAACTTCATTTTCATAATAAGTGTTTACATCTACATAAAGCATATCATTGTATATATAGCTTTTTGAAAAATGCAGTCTTAATTCATAAGAATATGATACTTTTGAAATAATTACAAAAAATAATAATAGTATAAAAATTTGCTTCATAATATTATTTTACTTTTTTTATCAAATATTACAATATAAAATAAGCTCATTAATAATTGATTATTATAAAAATATACTTACTTCCATTCCAATTTTGCTTTCCATTTTCTTGTAAGCATATAATTGTCTTGATCTCAAATATTCATACTTAAATGCAAAAACCATTCTATAAATTTCAAAACCAACCCCAACAGCTATATGAGGATATAATTTTCGATAACTGTCAACTATCGGATAACCATCTCCTTTCTTTTTTCTATCCACTGTATTTATCTCATCATAATTTCCTGCTGCATATATTCCTGTTATGAAGCTTATTTCTCCCCATATAGGAAGTCTGAAATCTGTTCCTAAATACATATTGAATAAATTTACAAAGTTTGATTTTTTGAAGCCTGTCATAGCAAATGCAGTTCCTCCGTAAAAGGTAAACCAACCCCAATTGTAATGCAAAGAGAAATGCATTTGTTCAAAACCTACATCTCGGAATTCTTCTTCATCTTTATTATATAATTCGCTGTCTCCCAATATATCTCCGCTTATATGAGAACATGTATGTCTTAAAGGAGTGAATCTGAATCTTAATTTATTCTTGTAAATATAATCAAAGTAGGCTTCAACTTGCATATGAGTTCCATACATTAAACTTATTCCGTAATATCTGTCATAGCCTTTTGGATAAGCTGACAAGAAAAATTGTGTTAAATAACCTACACCTATTCTAAATCTATGATCATTATTGTATTCAAATGCTATAGGGGATGCCTCTGTTGCTAATGTAGGCTGATGAAATATCAAAACAGAGTCAAAATCATAATTACCTTTATTATACATTTCTTTGATATTTAAAATATCACCGAACCAAAATTTACTGTTATAAACATTAGGGTCAAGCCAGCCATATAAATATTTGTCTGTTTCAAAGTTTCTGAATGGATTATATTGCCATTTTATTTTTTTATCTTCTCTGTATTCTATCATCTTATTTTCTAAAGAATTATCATTTTCTGCATTTTGAGAATAAATAGGTAAAGTAAATAAAATGAATGTTATAATATATAATAGTATTTTCATAATGATTTCCATTTGTTATAATAATTAAATATTATATATACAAATTCATTTTATTCAATATAGTAAATAATCAATTTTTGTTAACTAAGCATATATCAATTATTTAATAATTTAGAAAAATAAACTAGCTTCAAGTCCTATTCTGCTTTCCATTTTTCTAAAAGAATACGGCTGTTTTGAACGTCCATATTCATATTTTACTCCAAGTATAACTCTGTATATTTCAAAACCTATTCCTGTAGATACAGAAGGAGTCCATTCATGATGCTGTTCTACAACATCATATCCTTGTCCGTATCCTTCTGTTCTTTTTATTGTACTTAAAGTATCAAGGAATCCTCCTACATATATTCCTGTCATTAAACTTATTTCACCCCATAAAGGTATTCTTACTTCGGCACCGGCATAAATATTAAATAAATTTATAAGACTTGTCATATTAAATCCGGATATGGCAAATGATGTGCCGCCGTAAAAAGAAAACCAGCCCCATCTGTAATATGCTGATAAATGCATTTGTTCAAATCCAAAATCTTTAAATTCTTCTTCGTTCTTATCATACAAATGTTCATCTCCTAATATATCACCTCCCATATGATAACAAGTATGTCTTAATGGGGCAAATCTGATTTTTAATTTATTATTATATATATATTCAAAGTATGCCTCTACTTGCATATAATCCCCAAATAAAAAAGTTTCACCATATAATTGATCTTTTCCCTTGGCATAACTTCCAAAAAATAATTTAACTGAATAACCTACACCTATTCTGAATCTATGTTTATCCTCATCTATATTGAATGCTATAGGAGCTAAATCTACAGCTATTTTAGGATCAAAATATAATAATATATTTTCCAAATGAAATTTATTATTAGGGTATAATTGCTGATCATTTAGTATATCACCTAACCAAAAACTTGTATTATAATTATTAGGATCAAGCCATGGAGAAAAATATTTGTCTGTTTCATATGTTCTTAGAGGATTGTATTTCCAGTCTAGTTTTACTTTTTCTATATAATTATTCATTTTATTTTCTAGCGATTCATTATTTTGAGAATATATTAAGTTTGATATAATGATTAGTAATACCGTAATATAAGTTATTTTTTTCATAATAAACCCCATCTTATTATATTTTATTAATATGTAAAAATTGTTTTTCAACAAATTAAAAATTATGTAATTAAACCTTTTTTGAAAGCAGATTTATGTAAGGTTCTGTTTCTATACAGTTTTCATCTATACCTATTTCGTTTAATATTGATTTTAATTGCACTATTTGATTTTCTATAGTTTCATTTGAGTTTAAAAATTCTATTTCTATGAAGTTGTTTAAATTTTTGATTTTTGAAATTTCTACTAAAGCATTTTTATATATAAAAGCATAACCTTTTTTTTCTTTTTTTACATATTCTTTATATTTCTGGAGGCTTGATAAAAAGTTTATAATAAATCTTGATTTTTTCTTGCTTACTTTTACTTCTATTTCTTCATTAACTTCTACACCATCTATTAATTTTCTTTCTTTTGTGCAGAAAGTGTACCCTCCATGTTCTATTCTAAGCCTTATACAGTCGCTTGTTTTTATATTGCCTTCTTTGATACTTTTTTCTTTGGCATAATAAATATCTTTTTTAAAATATTTTTTTTTGAATTTAGCATTATTCTTAAGAAAATTTAAAACAGAGTCAAAGTCTCTTATATACGCTTTTATTTCAATTTCAGAGTTTGCCATATTTTATTCTGTATATTCCTTAGTGCTGTCATCTACATGTATTTTTTGTTTATCGTAAATTAAAGGAGCCGCTTTTTCGAATAATATAAATGCAGGCGAAGATAATATAACTGTAAGAGGAAGCCCTACAAGTAATTCAGATCTTATTAATACAGCAACATTTGAAAGATCTGAATATATAGAAGTTACCAAGAATAATGCTATGATTTTTATTAAATATCCTACTAAAGTTACAAATATTCCTGCAGCTATTTGTTTTATAAATATTCTTGTATTGAAAAAGCCTACAAAGAATCCAATATTAAGAAATATGATGGCATAAGAACCGAATGTACCGCTTGATACAATATCCTGTAAGAGTCCTATAATAAATCCATATATTACTCCGTCAAATGATCCGTATCTAAATGCTATGAATGTTAAAAAAATCAAAAGCAAATCAGGCTTAGCTCCTAATGCCACTCTTATTAAATCATAAGCTGGAGATGATTGTATAAGAAGTAAAATAAGAGTTGTAATGATTACTGTTATTATTCTTTTCATTTTGCTGCATCTCCATTTTCTTCTGCATCTTCTTCATTAGCAAGCATAATGATTTCCTGATCCGGTATCTTTTTTATTACATAAACATTCTCTAAAGTAGAGAAATTTACTGTAGGCTCTACATAAAGATCATGGAAAAGTCCGTAATTTTTCTTTTCAACTTTAAATATAGTACCTACCAATATGCCTTTAGGAAATACTCCGCCCATACCGCTTGTAACAACTCTTTCCCCTTCTTCAACATCCATCTGCAAATCTATATACTGCAAATGTGTTTGTGTAGATTTAGGGCTTTGTCCAACCATTATTCCTGTAGTTCTTGAACTTTCAAGCATTACAGATATTTGAGATCTTTGGTCTACTAAAGATAATATTCTGCTGTTGTATCTTCTTACTTCAACGACTTTTCCCACTAATCCTTTATATCCATTTTGATAAGATATAACAGGCATTCCAACTACTATACCATGTGCACTTCCTTTATTTATTACAATGGTAGTGTAGAAGTTTTGAGGGTCTTTAGAAACGATTTCAGCATATTCTAAAGGATATTCATCTGTAGGAGCTTCATTTAATAAGGCTCTAAGTCTTTCATTTTCAGCACTTAACTGTTCATATTCTAAAGCAGCTCCGCTTAATTCAGCTATTCTGTCTCTTAATATCTGAACCTGACTTTGAAGCGTGAATATGTCTGTTATGCTTGTATAAAGATATACGAAAGCTCTTGATACGCTTTTAGTTGCACTTTGAATAGGGTATACTCCAAGTGCATAAATAGACTGTAAATTAAATACAAAATTACTTCTATTTAATACCATGAGCATTCCTGCTATAAGGTTAAGCAGAATATATAAAGTTAATAATTTATGTTTTATAAAAAGTTTCACATATTGAATATCGGCTATATTAATAAAATTTTAATAATTTTTCCGATTATGAGTATCTTCTATAATTCTTTAAATTTTTAGTTTCCTCAATAAACTTTCCGCATCCTATAGCAACGCAAGTAAGAGGGCTTTCGGCAAGAATTACAGGAACCCCCGTTTCCATAGAAATCAAATCGGTAAAACCAGGAAGTAAAGATGTACCGCCGCTCATAACTATACCTCTTTCTACAATATCAGCAGAAATTTCAGGAGGTGTCTGATTAAGTACAGATTTTACAGCTTCCAAAATTTCTATTAATATATCAGCTATGGCATCTTTAATTTCAGCACTGTTTATTGTAAGAGTTTTAGGAAGTCCTGATACAGAGTCCCTTCCCCTAATGTCCATAGTTTTTGATATATCGCCTTTATAAGCATGCCCTATATTGATTTTAATTTCTTCAGCAGTTTTTTCACCAATATAAAGGTTGTGAGTTCTTTGCATATATTTGATAATAGCATCATCAAGTTCATCTCCTCCAACCCTTATAGAAGCACTTCTTACCATACTTCCTAAAGAAAGTACAGCTACCTCAGTAGTACCTCCGCCTATTTCTATAATCATATTCCCATGAGGTTCATTTATAGGCATATCGGCGCCTATTGCAGCAGCTCTTGCCTGTTCTATTAAGAATATAGTTCTAGCTCCTGCCTGTTCGCAGCTTTCTCTTACAGCTCTTCTTTCTACTTCTGTAATTCCTGTAGGTATACCTATAGCTATTCTAGGTTTTACCAAAGTTCTTTTATTATGTACTTTATTAATAAAGTATCTTATCATCTTTTCAACAGTTTCAAAATCAGCAATAACTCCGTCTCTCATAGGTCTTATTGCTGCGATGGAATTAGGTACTTTACCTAACATCTGTTTAGCTTCATTTCCAACTGCTATTACATTTCCTGTACTTTTTTCTATAGCTACAACTGAAGGCTCAGCTAAAACAATTCCTTCTCCTTTTACATACACAAGAGTATTAGCAGTACCTAAATCTATTCCCATATCACTTGAGAACATATTGTATAACCAGTTAAACATTTATTACAATCTCCTTAAAGTATCCCTAGCGGGCTTATACGAATTATCTATTTTTATAGCTTCTCTAAACATTTTTACGGCTTCATTTCTTCTTTTTGTCTCTAAATATAATGTACCTATACTATAATATAAATCAGGATTTTTTTCATCTATATCTAAAGCCTTTTTGTAAAAAAATTCACTTTCTTTGTATAGTCCTTGTCTATAATATAAATTACCTAATTTAAAATATGTTTTTGATTCAAGATCAGTATTGTTATTAAAACTATTCATAGAGGATAATATTTGTATAGCTTTAGTATAATCTTTATCTCCTTCATAAGCATTTGCAAGTTCATAATACAATTCCATATTTATAAATTTACCGCTGTTTATTTTTAATTCTCTGTCAATAGCATCTTCTAAATATTTTACTGCATCTTTAAATAATCCTATTTCATAGCAAATTTTAGATAATTCTATAGCAGTTGAAGTCCTATTATCTCCTTCCTTTATTGCTTCTATATATGAATTGTATGAATCAGTATAATATGCCGTACCTAATCTTTGATAACTATATGCTAATCTTTGATGTATAATATTCTTGTTTTTTATGAATTTGAAAGATAATAATAATTGATTAGCATATCTGATAATATTTTCGCTTGCACTTATGATTATTTCTTTTTTATCAGACCTTATAAGAATATCGTAATATAAATCTATTCCTGTTATTAGTATATTTTTATTTAAAGGTCTTTTACTGTATAAATCATTAAATAAAAATGAAGCATTATTATAATCTTCTGATTCCATATAATCATATATAGATTTTAATCTTTTTTTTTCTATATAGCTGGAAGTGAATAAATATGCCGCTGATATTACAGTGACGGCAGTAATTAAGGTTATTACTACAATATGTATGCTAATCTTTTTTTCAACATTATATAGATAAGGCATTATTATTTAATATAATCCGTAAATTAATTTTGATTATCAGAATTACCATTATTATATAATTCTAAAATGGTTTCTTTAGGATTAGTAAGAGGATCTTGAGATACTATACATAATCCTTCCAATATAACTCCGTTTTGTATTATTAATTCAGGAGTTCTTATCTCACCAAGTACCCTGCTTGTAGGCATAAGCATTACTCTGTTTTTTGCCTCTATATTTCCAATAATTATTCCTTCTATAACAGCAGAAACTGTTTTTATGTTTGATTTTACTTTTCCTGTAGGTCCAACAAAAACATTATCTACTTCTAATTTTTCACCTTCATAACAACCATCTATTCTTAATGTGCCATTTAATGTAAATTCACCTTTGAAGAAGGAACCTTCACCTATAATAGAATTAGATTCTGTATTATCATTTCTTCTTGAAAACATTAATAAAACTCCTAATTTTTAGTATATACTATGGAATTATCTATATTGTTAAATTTAAATTTTGTATCTAGTCCGAATAATGATTCACTATGTCCTATAAATAAAAATCCATGTTCATTTAATATATCATAAAATCTGTTAACTGTAAGCTTAACAGATTCATTATCAAAGTATATAAGAACATTCCTACAAAAAATAACGTCCATATTTGATTGACTTCCTCTATGTCTTAAATTATGATAGTCAAAAGTTATTAACTTTTTTATATCATTTTTTATAGAGTACTCTCCGGAAGACAATTTATCAAAATATTTATTTAAATATTCTTTTGGAACATTTTCTACTTTATGTTCTTCGTATCTTCCTTCTTTGGCGGCTACCAAAGAATTAAGAGATAAATCACTAGCAAATATTTTTATATCTTTGTCTTTTATACCAGGTGTTTCCAAACAAGTTATTGCTATAGAGTAGGGCTCTTCTCCGGTAGAACAGCCTGCACTCCAAATTCTTATTTGTTCGCCTGGTTTTTTGTATTTCATTATTTTTGGCAGAACATAATTTTTTAATAGTTTAAAGTTCGGCTCATTCCTGAAAAATTTAGTAAGATTTGTTGTAATGTTATCTAAAAATTTTTTTAATTCTTCTCTGTCAGAAGAAACAAGTTTATAATAATCTTCTACTACTTCTAAATTTCTTTCTTTCATAGAAGAAGCTATTCTTGATTCTAAAATAATTTTATTGATAACGTTAAAACATATACCGCTTTCTCTATATACAAAATCTTTAAACAGATTAAATTGTTGTTCGGTTAATTTTATCTCGTTCAAAATAAATTATTCCAAGTAAGTAGGCAATAAATTATTATTGTTTTTTTGCAAGAACCATTTTTATACGTTCAAGAACTTTTTTTCTGTCTAAAGGTTTAGTAATATAGTTTTTAGCACCGGCTAAAAGTGCTTTTTTTACCATATCTTCTTTACCTAAAGCACTAACCATAACAACTTTAGCATTTTTATCATATTCTATTATTTTAGTCAATGCAGTAATACCATCCATTTTAGGCATTGTAATATCCATAGTTACTAAGTCTGGCTTGTATTCTTTATACATAAGTACGCCTTCTTCTCCGTTTTCTGCAGTACCCACTACATTGTATTGTTCAGATACAAAGATTTGCTGTAATTGTTTAACAACAAATGCAGAGTCATCTACGATTAGAACTTTGTATGGTTTTCCAAATTCATTTATACCATCAGCTTCTTTTGTATTAATGTCAGACATATTTCTTTACTCCTTTTCTGATTCTACGGCAACTAATATATTAAAATCGCCAATAGAGGTATCTAGTTTTATATGCAGAAATTCCGAATCGCTTATCGAAACTTCTAAATTTTTGCTTTTCATAATAACAGGCGGAGATATATCTACATCATAACCGTCTGTTTCTAATTTTGTTACAGAAAGCCCTGCTATTAAATTAACAAGCTCCTGTATTGTAGATAATGATAATTTATCAATATCTTTTATTTCTCTGTCATTCATTATAGAAACTATTTTTTTTGCAGTTTCTAATTCCATATCTATTATGAAATGACCTACTATATCTTTTGATAATGCTACTATAGCTATAATACCTGAAGCATTTACAAAATCACCTTTTAAAGTTATATCACCTATTTTTATGCCGTCTTTAATATAATTTTGCAATATTTCATTGGACGCATCTGTAAATGGTCTTATATAGTCAAGTCTCATTATAATACTCTTTACATACTAATTACTTGCATTTATTTTAACAATATATGAATTTTATTGCAAGTATAGTTGCAAAATATAGTATTATGCTCCCATAAATATCGAAAAAAAAATAATTTGCTTTAATAAAATTATTGACATATATATATTATTATAGTATTATAAAGCTATGAAATTTATGGCAGAAAAATATGTAGACGAGTCTACAGTCTACAGTCTACAGTCTACAGTCTACAGTCTACAGTCTACAGTCTACAGTCTACAGTCTACAGTAATCTAATACCAAATTTATTAAATTATAATAATAAATATTCTTCATTGAGACAAAAATACATTATTTTGTCATTGCATAAATTTATTAAAAATTCATTCAATTATAATTCTGTACATTATCAATTCTTATAAATATCAATTTTTTGTTAGGAGTATAAAAATATGTTTTGTCAAAATTGCGGTTCTGAAAATGAGGATAATGTAAAATTCTGTTCTAATTGCGGAAATTCAATTAATACATATAATACATATTTTGGAAATATTACATCAGAAAATAATGAATTTAAACATTCATCTGCTTTTGGAAGAATTAAAACTCAAATTGATTCTATAAAAGATCAGCCGGATACATCATTATCAGATGATAATATTAATCAGCTTTCTGAAATAATAAATGATGATGAAAATATATTATATTTTACTTCAGGTTTTTCTGCTTTTGGAAATGATTCTCTTCTTCTGATTTTAACTTCAAAAAGAGTCATTGTTGCCAAATGGGGTATTTTTAAACCTATTGAAGAAAAAAAATCAATACCGCTAGATAGTATAAATAAAGTTTCATCTTCTATTGGTATTATGGGTGCTGAAATAACAATAGACTATGGAAATAATTCAGAGTACATTACGGATATAGGAAAAGAAAGCGGGAGATTATTTGAATATAAAATTAATAAAGAATTGGAAAAATATAGTAATAAAAATATAAATGAAATTCAAATAAAAGAAACTGAAAAAGTAGAAGAAATACAGAATCATAATTTAAATAATAATCTAAATAAAAATTCAATTGAGAATAAAGACAGATATTTATTTTTTAAAAATAGATACGTCAATTGCAGCAGCATTCAGGAAATAAAAATAGAAGAAAATACTATTCTAATTACGGCTTCAAAAAAATCATACTGTCTCAAATATAGTGATGAGAATAGAGCTTTAGATAATTATAATAAATTAATATCTTTCATTACTGATGAAGTATTAGAACTTATAGATGATGATAAAGAATAATTAAGAAAATTTATATAAAAAAATAATTTTAAGGAGTTTAATTATGTTTTGTACTAATTGCGGAACACAACTTAATGAAGGTGCAAAGTTTTGTACTAATTGTGGGGCAAAAATAGAGTCATCAGCAGAAATTAATAAAAATAATATTTCTGACAATTCTATTTCTGACAGCGTAAAAACAAATGATTCAAAAATAGAAAATATTTCTAATAATGAATCTAATCAAAACAAAAATATTTTAGATAATAATGATGCCAAAGAGAAAAATGATGATGACAGAAGTGCTTATCAGGCTAAAAGCGATGTTCAGTATTTAAGAGAATATGAACAGTTTATTGCTGCATTCTTTGGTATTACAGGAAGTTTGGATAAAAAGAAAAATAAATTTATAGAGGGATATTATCATGCTTTTAAATTTTATGATTCAAAGCCTAATTTATTTAAATCTTTTATAAGGTTTGGAGGCAGAGATGTTCCTTTTTATGATATGAGGGCTATATTAAGCTGTATATTTCTTATTCCTTTTACATATTTATATTCATTGGGGGCTAAAAAATCTGCTATTATATCAGCTTTGCTTGTATTATTAATAATAGGTGTGGTTATGGCTGCTCCTGCCGGGGATATTTTTCTTATATGGCTTCCGTTTATGGCAATTATATTTTTTTTAATTCCTAAATTATTCCATATTGAATTTAGCAGAAGAATGAAATTAGTTGAAAATGAATCTAATCATAATTTAACTAATCATAATTTAAAGCTTGAGAAATTTAAATCTATGTGTCAATCTCCTGATAAAACTAAATATAAAATTACATCAATTATTTCTTTTATAGCTGTTATGCTATTTTTCTTTGTTTCATTATTTTTATTTTCAGGCAGTGAAGATGGTGAATATGTTAAGTTAGTTAAAAGATCAGCATTTAATAATGTACCTCAATTAACTGTAGAAGAATTAATAAATGGTTCTCTTGATAATCCAAGCTGGAAGCAAATTGTGGCAGAAGACAGAAGAAATTATGTTAATGTTGAAGGTTACTTGGATGGTACTCATATAGTTATACAATTTAGAATCAATAAAGATGAAGATGGATGGGTAGTTAATGCGGTTGAATTGGACGGTTCTCCTATACCAGTAGGAAATTTGAGTCAGGAATTATACAGCATATATTTGGCTAATCAATAATAATTTTATAAAAAGGAGATAAAAAATGAAAAAGTTATTTATTATTGCAGTTTCAATATTTTTATTTATAATATCTTGTTCATCAGATGGTACTAATATAGATATGGTTAAACATGGTGCATTTGAGGCATATCCAGATATTACAGTAGGGGAGATGGTTGATGCTATATTTGATGAGGTTCAATGGGAGGAAATAGTAGCAGAAGATGGAAATGATTATGTGAATATGCATGGAACTTTGGAAGGAGATAAAGCTTCTATACAGTTTAGAATATTAGATGATGAATCATGGATAGTTTATGCTTTAGAGATAAATGGAAAACCTGATACAACAGATAATATCGCTGAAGATTTATATAATTTATATTTATTAGCTACTGAATCATATTAAAAAAAATTAAAAAGGGCTTGAATAAATAATTTTCAAGCCCTTTATTTTTTACAGTCCGAATTTTTACATATTTTTATAAAAATCTATATGATGCTGTAATTCATCAGGTAAAGGATTTCCTGTTTTTGTGAATTTGAAGTATCTGTTTTCTAATTCAGTAGCTTTTTTATTTCTTATGTTTTTGAATCTGTTAGCTATTTCTGTATACATAGGCTGCTTTTCAAGCTCGACTCTTATATCTTTAGCAAATGGTACTTGTCTATATAATATTCCTCTAGCCACTCTGTTAAGTCTCATAATGCCTTTGCTTTCATATCTTATCCATAAGTTATAATCTGTTACAAACACTTCTCTCAAATTGTTTCTGCATTTTTTTATTTGAACTTTTAATTTTTCTTTAGCTTCATCCGAAAGGTTTCTATTTTTCTTATAGAATTGAACATAATCACTGTATTCAGAAGTAATTGACATTTGTGTAATATCATTCCAAGCAGGTCCGAGCATCGTTTTACATAATTCCCATCTGAAAGCACCTATAGTAGGTATTAGTAAAGTATCTATTTCTTCAGAAGTAAATATAGGGAATAAGAATCTTCCTGTACTATTTTTTTGTCTTGTAGAAAGTTCTTCCCACATTATAGCTCTTGAACCGAATGTAGGCATAAGTATTATATTGGGCAACACTTCCTGCATAACTAATTCTTTTTCTATATTCAATTCTTTATTTTTATACAAAACCTCTCTATAGAATGCTGAAAAGTCTATATCTGTTATTTCTTTTATAGATTTTTCCATAAAATCTCTTCTGATTAATGCTCTTTCAAAATCTTTAGTTATCATGTCTTTATGCAAAATAGGGAAATATACGCTAACTTGTCCGTAACATAATCTATGAGTAGTTTCAATCATATTATCAACTTCATATTCAAGTCTTTTAGAGGAACTTTCCCAATGATCTTCTAATTCTTTATCATTGATAGTACCTCGTTTTTTTAATTCTCTCAAAGCTTCTCTATAATCCTGACCGAATCCATTAACAGAAGGCGGCTCTTCTTTATCATAAATTTTTTGAAGCCATTCGTCTATATAATATATATTAATTCTTTTAGTTTTGCTTTTATCTTTTATTTCATAAAGATCCATTATTTGATTAGGAGTAAGCAGCTGATCATCCATGTATCCGAAGTTTAAAAACATTTTTACAAGTTTATTATTTTCACCATTTATTATAGCTCTTTTAGCAATTTCTTTATATATTTCAAAGAATACACTTGAAACTCCTCTTCTTATTTTTCTTACATCATCATCAGTGCTGAATTTATCTCTTAATTTTCTAAATGCCTGTAAAGACTTCATGAAATTTTTAGCTTTAGTTTCATCAATTCCAGACATTTCTATTAATTTTTTAGTAGGATTTTTTACTTCTTCAGGTAATTCTTCAAATCCTAATTTAACTTTTATATTATCAATATCATCTATTCCAGCAATAATATTGTCATCAGATGAAGCAATAGAGTTTGCAGATATTCTTCTTAGTATTGAATCTATCTCATCAAGATCTATGTGAAGATCATAATCGTATTCGGTTTTAATTTTATTGTATATATCTTTTATGATATTAGACATAAATTTTATATATTTAACCCATACTTCATTATCTTTACCCTGTTTGTCTAAATCAAGAGCAGTTTTAGCATACTCACCAAATAAAGATTCATCTTCATTTGAAGACAAAAATAATATGTTTTCTATAGCTTCAACTATTTCATTTTTTAATAGTGATGATATCTTTTTTAAATTTTCGTATAACATATGAGAAGCATCTAAACTCATATTCTCATCATAAGTGAAGAACTGATTTTTAATTTCTTTAGGCATAGTTAAAAATCTTCTTACATAGTCAATTTCAAATTCCAATTTTTCTGTATTTTCTATTAATTGATTTTTATTATGCATATATATTTCAGAGTGATCTGCTCTTATGAAATCCACATCAAAAGATGCAGGGAAATTAAAACCAGAGTTTATAGAATCATCATAAATTTCTTTATATCCCTTAAAAATCTCTGATTTTATATTTTTTGATTTGTTCTGCTGTAAATTGAAATATATAACAGCAAGATTTGAAGATAATATTTTTATATCAGAGTTTATTTTTTTAATTTTGATATATTCTTCATAGGATTTAAGTATCATATATGCTATAGAATGATACATACTTGTAAGATAAGGTTTATTAACTTTAAAAAAACTTTTTACATACTCTTGATTTGGTGTTTTTACTGCATATATTTCAGTATTCTCTTTTGCTTTAAAAGAAAACATGTATTTAGAATTAGATTTATAACTTCCAATACCAAGCATAATATTTTTAGGAATTGAAAATAATCTGCAGCTATATCTCATAACTTCATTTTCATCTTCTATACCTAGAATCTCTTTAGAAGAAATATAAACATCTATCTCTCCTTTTGTAACAATTGATATGTTTTTTACATTTTCTCCTTCATAAAAAACAATATTTCCAGTACTTAATTTTAAATTTCCATTTTCTTCAATGTTTACACTCATAATTAATAACTCTCTTTTCAAATGTTTATTAGTAATTTTAAAAAAAATTATATATTATTTTTCCAAAATATGCTAGTTGTTTGAATTTTTAATAAAAAAAATCCCAAATTCTTCTAGAAATTCATTTTTTTAATAAAAAATTTCCAAAATTCATCCCAAATTTCACTGAAATTCCTGAAATTTTGAAAAAATTTGGGCCTCAAAAAAGGCTTTTTATAGCTTTTTAATTTTTCTAACTTAATTTTTGTATGAAATGTATTATATAATCAATTATTTTAAAAATATTTGCTTTTTTTAGCAAAAATAAGGCTTTTTAAGTATTGTGTTTTTCTAACTGTATGCTATAATAATGAAACAGTTGATGAGAAACAAAAAACAAAACGAAAGAAACGAAACACCAACTGAAAATGAAAAACTTAAGATCTTTGACAGATATATGAGAGCGTAGATTTTTAGAAAGTTTTTTCCAACATTAAAAACGGAAATCAGCGATTATAAAAATCTTCACTAGATAAAGAAAACACAATTAGATTGTGTGTCTTAGAGTAGAAACAATTAAGCGGAGCGTTACTAAAGAATTAGATAAGAAACAGCTTTAATTAGCTAAAAGTCTCATTCAATTTGATATATTAGCTTTAGCTTCTATATAAAAGAAGAAAAGGATAATATGGTCAAGTAAGTAAGGGCTTAAGGTGGATGCCTAGGCACTGGAAGGCGATGAAGGTCGTGACAAGCTGCGATAAGCT
>CASGDY010000051.1 GCA_949300355.1 uncultured Brachyspira sp. | reverse complement strand
AAGAGAATATAAATATGATTTTCTTCTTGATAATAATATTAAAAGCATAGAATGGAAGAAATTAGAATATAAAAAACCTTTCTTTTTATTCACCCCTCAAAATGAAAATTTATGCGAAGAATATGACAAATTTTATAGCATAAAAGATATGTTTAGACTTTCAAATGTAGGAATAGTTACAGCAAGAGATAATTTTTGTTTATCAAAAAATGATAGTGTAAATTCATTAAATGAATTAAAGAATAATATAAAAAGGTTTATGGAATTAGATATTGAATACGCTAGAAAAGAATTTGACTTGAGAGAAGATACTAGAGATTGGCAAATTAGATATGCTAAAAAAGAATTGAAAGAAACAAATAATGATGATAATAATTATAAAATAGTTAATTATCGTACTTTTGATAAAAGATGGACTTATTATACAGGTAAATCAAAAGGTTTTCATAGTATGCCAAGAGGCGATATAATGGAGCATTTTTTAAAAGATGATAATATTGGATTAGTTTCAATACGCCAAATTATAAGTTCTGACTTTTTTCATAGTTTTATTACTGATAAAATAATTGATATGTGCTATATTTCAAATAAAACTAAAGAAGGGAATTATGTTTTTCCTTTATACTTACATAAAACAGATAATGTTATAAAATTTATAGTTAAAGAAAATAAAGATTGGGGAGATAATTGGTTTGAATTTACAGATAAAGAAGTAAACCCTTTTCAAAATGCTGATAAGATTGAGAATTTTACTGTTAATTTTAGAAATTTCATCGACAAAAAATATGGCTTTCATTTCTCGCCTGAAGAGGTTTTGGGCTATATTTATGCTATACTCTTTCACAAAACTTACAGAACTAAATATATTGATTTCCTAAAAATAGATTTTCCTAAAATTCCTTTTACGGATTCTAAGGATATATTTATAAAATTAAGCTCTTTAGGAACCCAATTATACAATCTTCATTTGATGAAAGATAATGATTTGAATGCCGATATAGGAGAGGGTTTATACAAAGATGATAAAAATAACAAAATAGAAAAACCTGTTTATAATGAAAAAGAAAATAAACTATTCATTAATAAAACTCTTTATTTTGATAAAGTTTCAAAAGAAGTTTGGCTTTATAAAATAGGAGGCTATCAGGTATTGGATAAATATTTAAAATCTCATAAAGGCGAAGATATTGACTATTCATATTTTCAAAAGATTATACAAATATTGGATAAATCTTTAATATTAGAAAATGAAATTTATAATGTTAATTTATTTTAAATATTTTTAAGTAAATCAACAACAAATTCATAGTTATTCATACTCATTATATGCATTTTTTTATGTTTTTTTAACATGCTATGAAACAAATCAGATGATAATTCTGTAGCTACTTTTTTCTCTTCTTCAGGAGATTTATCACTTGCTTTTTTTAGTTTATTAAGCCAAGTTTCTGGTATATAAGCACCTGGAAGTTTATAATATATGAAATATGCTGTTTTATAGGTGAGTATTGGAAAGAATCCAGGAACTAATATAGGTTTATTTTTCAAAGGAAGTTCATCTATCCATTTTAATAATAGCTCTAATCTTTCAGCTTCATATATAGGCTGAGTAAATATTGCTTTAACTCCTGAATTTGCTTTTTTAGCAAGTCTTACTTTCAGATTATCATTATTTTTGGCATAGCTATTTATTACGCAAAAAGGATATATATGTTTCAGAGGTTCTTTGAAAGTAAATTCCCCTAAACTTTTACCTTTATTGAGATCCTTTATTATAGCTATAAGCAGTTCAGAACTTCCTTCAAATACAGACTTAGCTTGTTTTTGATTTCCGCCGTTTATAGGATCGCCTGTAACAGCAAGTACCATTCTTATATTAAAATAATTTGCTCCTATCAAATCATTTTGTATAGCAATGGAATTTTTATCTCTCATAGTTTGTGTTGCAATGAAAGGTTTATTATTATTTAGTCTTTGCTGCAATTGCAATGCTGCAAGTATTGACGATATTTTTAAATTTGCAAATGGAGAGTCAGTTACAACAAATGCATCTATATAATTTGATATGTTTGAATTATTGATTTTTTCTTCTATGTATCCTAAATCATATTTAGCCTGCGGGGATATTTCTAGTGTAAAAGTATATTTATTTTTATTTTCTAATTTGGCTATAAAATTTTCAACATTATTATTCATACTATAATCCTCAATATTATGTTAATATCCTACTAGAAAAACAAAAAAAGTCAAATAAAAAAATCATATTGAAGTTATAGAAAAAAGTTATATACTAATTTATAACTTATAATTTTAGGATATATTATGAATCTAGGTTATTATTCTACATTAAAGGAACTTGAAAGACAAAATAAAAAATTCAAAGAATTGACAGAATCAAAGATTGAATTTTTAGTCATAAAAATGGCTATCCCTACAATTATTAGTATGCTTACAACTTCATTCTATAATATGGCAGATACTTTTTTCGTTAGTAAAATAAATACTCAATCCACAGCGGCAGTAGGAATAGTATTTTCTATGATGGCAATAATACAGGCTGTAGGATTCTTTTTTGGTCATGGTTCCGGTAATTATATATCTATCAAATTAGGGGCAAAAGAAACCGAAGAAGCTTCAAAAATGGCTGTTACAGGTTTTTTATCAGCTATGATAGCAGGTTTTATTATATTAATATTTGGAATAATTTTTATTAAACCTTTAGCTTATTTATTAGGTTCGACAGAAACAATACTTCCATACTCTATAAGCTATATGAAATATATTTTGATAGGTGCTCCATATATGACTGCCTCATTAGTATTAAATAATCAATTAAGGCTTCAGGGTAATGCCCTATTTGCTATGATAGGTTTAATAACAGGGGCAATTTTAAATATAATACTAGATCCTATATTAATATTTCATTTTTCTATGGGTGTAAAAGGTGCAGCCATAGCAACTATAATAAGTCAATTTTTTGGTTTTTGCGTACTTTTGATTGGAACTAATGTATGGGGAACTTTACCTATAAAGTTAAGAGATTTCTCCCCTAGTATTCAAAAATATAAGGCAATAATAGTAGGAGGACTTCCTAGTCTTTGCAGACAAAGTATATCAAGTTTTTCAACAGCATTCTTGAATATAGCTTCAGGACAATTTGGAGATGCGGCTATAGCTGCTATGTCCATAGTTAATAGAGTTTCTATCTTTGCTAATTCTGCTATAATAGGATTCGGTCAAGGATTTCAGCCTGTATGCGGATTTAATTATGGGGCAAAAAAATATGATAGAGTTATAAAAGCATTCTATTTCTGTATTAAGATATCAACATTAGTGCTATTTATTTTTGCTGCTATTATATTTATAAATTCGGCTCAAATAGTTCATTTATTCAATGATAAAGATGTTTCATTATTTGATATAGCTAAGAATGCTTTACATTATCAGGCATTGAGTTTGCCTTTATGGGGAGTTATAACATTATCTAGTATGATGCTTCAAACGACTAGAAAAACTATAAGAGCTTCTGTTTTAGCTTTAGCAAAACAAGGGATATTTTTTATACCAATAATATATATATTTCCTAAAATATTTGGAATAACA
This sequence comes from uncultured Brachyspira sp., assembly GCA_949300355.1. Classification (GTDB taxonomy): domain Bacteria; phylum Spirochaetota; class Brachyspiria; order Brachyspirales; family Brachyspiraceae; genus Brachyspira. Next base: position 10,596 of record CASGDY010000051.1, on the reverse strand, counting down.
GGTATAGAAATAGCACAGCCTTTTTCTGATTTTCTGACATTTTTGTTGTCAATACCGCTTGGATACAGTATTATAAGAGAGATGAAATCAGAATTACAAAAATCAATTTAACATAATATATTTGTTAAATTAATACTTGCAGTTTTATATTATCAGTATATAATGTAGACTATGGAAATAAAAGATTCTACAAGAAGTGCTTTAGTAAGAAAAGGTAATGAACTTTTTAATCAGAAAGATATAGAAGGTGCTTACAGATGTTATCTTACAGCTTCCTATTATGGAGGCATAGAAAAAGTTGCAGATTATTATAATTTTGAAAAGAAAAATATAATAAAAGCTATGCAGCTTTATAAATTTATCATGAAAGAAGATTCTAATCTTGGTGGAAATGTAAGAGCTAAACAAAAGCTAGATAAATTATCAGAATCTGTGGCTAAAGTGCTTAGAAAATGGCTGAAAGAAGATGAGACTTTTAATAAAGATAATAAAAATGATAAATTAGAATTAGACAGTAAAAATACATTTCTTCCAAACAATTATAAAAAAAATAGTTTAGAAGACATTTTAAAAGCAAAAGAAAAAATAGATTCTAAAAATAATGATTTACAAGTTAATGATAAAACTGTAAATTCAGATTTCTATTCAAAAACTGTCAATATAAAAAAACCTGTATTTGAACAAATTTATACAAATAAACAAAATAAAAAACAAACATTATAATTAGGAGTTACCTATGGAAAAAAATGTAGTTGAAATCGAGAATGCTCTTGCATCATTATCATCTAAGTTTTCAAAAAATGATACATTAGTGATAATATTAGCTGCTGGTCATGGTAAAAGAATAAGAAGTTCTACATCTAAAATGCTTCATACTATATGGGGAGTTCCTAGTATAGAAAGGGTTAGACTTGCGGTAAAAAATGGTATGCCTAAAAGCAATATTACTATAGTTGTTGGAATAAAGGCTCTTGAAGTTGCTAATGCAGTTGGAAAGCAGGCTAACACCAATTTTGCTTATCAGGAAGAACAGAAAGGTACTGGTCATGCTGTAAAAGTAGGTCTTGATAAGAGCGATTTAAAGAATATAAAGTATTGTTATGTTATATATGCTGATATGGGACTTATAGACTCTGAAACTATGAAAGAGTTCCATGAAGAATTTTTGAAATCTAAAACTGATATGATAGTCATGACTGCTATGTATGACGGTCCTAAAGGAAGTAACTATTATGGAAGAATACTTAGAAGCAGAGGTCTTACTTGTGACGGCAAAAAAAGTAAATACAGACAAGGCTCTCAAGGCAATGTTATAGGAGTTATTGAGTATAAAGACATACTTGCAATGAAAGATGAAGATAAACTGTTCAAAGTTTATAGAGATGAAAAATTCTCATATGAAAAAGATGAGTTATTAGATAATTTTAATGAGTACGTTGCCGGTATATATGGTTTTAAAATGAAGCCTTTGGAAGAGCTTATAGAAAAATTAGAATCTAATAATGCACAAAATGAATTATATCTTACAGATTTAATAGAAATTTTTATTAATAATAATTTATCAATATCTACTTATATGCCTAAAGACAGCAGAGTTGTTTTAGGATTTAATGATAAAACAGTTCTTAAAGAAATGGAATCAATAGCCAGATCTAATGTTTATAATAAACTTAAAAATATAATCACTATATATGATGGAGAAGATTTCTTTATTGACGATTCTGTTGTTGAGCAGATATTAGAAATAGATAAAGATGAAAAACCTTTGGATATATATATAGGAAAAGGTGCTTATATAGGTAAAGGTGTTAAAGTTAATTATGGTGTTACAATATCGCATGGAGCTAAAATAGAAGGCAATGTATACCTTGGCGAGCATGCATATATAGGAGATAATGTACTTCTTTCTTGTTTAGATAATCAGAAACTTATATTAGATGATAATGTTAAGATATATTCAGGAAATCAGATTAAAGGTAATGTATATATTGGAAAGAATACTATTTTAGAAAGAGGTGTTAATGTAACAGGAAGTGATAATCACCCTGTTAATATAGGTACTAATGTTCTTATTAAAGGGGTAAGCTATTTATATGGCTCAATTGTTGATGATAATGCCTATATAGAACATTGTATATTCTATTATTCACATATAAAAGCATTACTTGATGATAAAGGCAATGTGATAAAATGCAGATTTATAAGACCTAAAGAAGAAGGACTTGAATCTGTTGAAAAAATAGAAAATGTTAAAAAATCTAAAAAGAAGTAGTGTATTAATATTTGTTGTAATAATATTATTATTTGCAAGTTTAAATGCACAATATCAAAAAGAAATAAAAAAAGATGCTCCTCCGCTTACAGAGCATTATGTTAGAATGAGCGGTTTTGAATCGCTTTATACTTGGTCTATAGCCTCTTTAAGGGAAGAACCATATATCAGCGAATTATTTGTAGACGGATACAATAATGTGCATTTTGCTTATTATGACAATCTTCTTAATACTGCAGTATATGTTACCGGAAAAGATGGAAATTTTACTAGAACTATATTAGATAATAATAGAGATCTTGGTAATTTTGTGAGCATAGCATTAAATAATAGAAATGTACATGTATCATATAATAAAGCAAATAAAATATTATATGTTAATAATAATTCCGGCACTTTTAATAATTATACTATGGATATAAGGCAGAACAGAAAGATTGTTGATTTGAAACTAGTTATGTCTGCATTCAATTATCCTACATTATTTTTTGTAGATAATAGAGGAATATTATCTGTATCAAGATTTTATAGAGATAATTTCTTTTCTGATTTTATTTATACTAATAGAATAGTTGATAGTGTTTATCCTGTTGCTGAAAAAGACGGTTATGCACTTTATATGCATGAATATCAGACAGGCAATATATTATATGGTTCTAGGAAAACTAATACTGCTTTTAAGTTTTTTGATGACAGAGCAATAGTAACTAATTCTAGTATTTATTCTGTTTCTTATGAAGAACATAACAGGTTTAATATAGTATATATTACAAAGGATAATCCTCAAACTATCAATTATACTAGATTTTATGACGGATTATTTACTAATGGTGCAATAGTCACTGAAGATGAAAATATAATGTCTTTAGATTCAGCATTGGATTATGCAGCACAAATAATGGTTTTATATACCAAAGAAAACGGAAATAAGTACCTATTTATGGATAATAGAATTATAGATTTATCAGTTTTAGGAACAAGTACTGGAAATATAAGATTGAAATCAGCACAATATCCATACTTTTATATATTATATTATAATAACATATTTAATGAACTTAGAATTACAAAGATTAATATAAGTGATATTGAAAAATTAAAATAAACCGATAATTGATTTAACATTTTTATATTATAAATGTTATAGAAATAAGTATATAATAGGATTTTTTTATGAGTGATGAGCAACCAAAAGTATCGTTTATAGAGAAAAACCCAAGAACTTGTCCTGTATGTAAGAATGAATTTTATCATGAAATGCTTCTTACAGGCGGAGGAAGACTGATAGCAGGAAAATTAAGGAATGATTTAAGAAGAACTTATGAAAAAAGCAAAAAATATGGTACAGTTTACCCTTTAATATATGTGGTAGTAGTTTGTCCTCATTGCTTATATGCGGCTTTTCAAGAGGATTTTAATTTAATAGATCATAGAAAAGTAGATGAGGCAGCAGACGGAGCAAGACTAAGAGCTTCATATATGAAAGAATTTTTTGGAAATAATATAGATTTCACAAAACATAGAACACTTTTAGAAGGTGCGGCAAGTTATTTTTTAGCTTTAGACGGATATCGTTATATTGGAAAAGACAGTGCCCCTACTTTAAAAAAGGCCTTATGTTCTTTGAGATTAAGCTGGACTTTAGAGGATTTGGCAAATATATATCCTAATGAAAATTATGACAGACTTATTCCATTCTTTCAATATAAAGCAAGTGAATTATATTCTGCTTCTATAGAATGTATGCAAAATGGAAAAGAAAATTTTGAGAAATTGAAATCATTCGGACCTGATATAGATAATAATTTTGGATATGAGGGTATGCTTTATATGGGAGCATTACTTGGAATGGATGCTTCTAAATTTATACCGGATCCTAAAGTTAAAGCACAAACTCTTGTACAGGCTAAAAGAAAAATAAGTAAGATATTCGGATCCGGAAAAAGCAGCAAGTCAAAACCTTCTGCTTTATTAGAAAAAATAAAAGAGCTTCATGTTGCTATAACTGAAGAATTAAATCAAATTCATGAAGAATATGGTATAGACGTAAGTTAATGAAAAAATTGAATGCTTATTTATTAAAAGAATTTCTATCTTTCTTTTTTGGTGCTTTGCTGCTATTTGTTGTATTGGTTACAATAGCAGACTTAAGCAGCAGATTATCTTTTTATACGGAGCATCCTGAATTAATTAATTATTTTATTACTTATCATTTAGCAAGAGCACCCCACAATACATACTACATATTCCCTGTTGCTTTGATGTTTGCATCTACTTATGTATTAGGTACATTTGTAAAAAATAAAGAAATGCTTGCTATTGAAAATTCAGGAATTAGTTTATTTAAATTTTCTATGCCGATGTTTGTTATTGTAATTGGATTATGTTTATTACTTGTATTGTTTTGGCAATTTGTGGCAGCTCCTTTAAATAAAGTATCTTTTGCTGCTAATGATGCAATGCATGGAAATCAAAAAGCATCTAAAAGCGGACCTTGGGAACTTTTTGGAGGCGACAATTATTTATATTTTATAGAAACTTATTTTTATGAAGAACAATATATGCGAAACACTATTGTGTTAAAATTGAATGATGATGGAGGAATTAGATTTAGAATATCAAGTCCGCATATACAATGGAATAATGATGATAGAAAATGGTATGTAAGAGAAGGTATATTAACTACATTCAATGATAATAAAGAGATAAAAGTAGAGCAAATAAATAATTATCCTTTGGATGTTTTAGAGCGTCCTGAACATTTTTATGGAAGACCTCCTTTGGATTCTATGAGCTTAAGTGAAGAAGCTAAAATTATAAGACTGCAAAAAGAAGTTAATATGAATACTTCAAGATTAGAAACAGATTTGCACTATAGAATATCATATTGTTTTTCAGGTTTTATTATTGTTTTGCTTGCTTCATTATTTTCTAAATTTTCAACTCAAAGTGTTTTAGTTATAAGTTTGGTTATGGTTATCATAGTTGCTTTGATGTATTACTCCATACTTATGATATTCAGATCTATGGGAGAGGCCGGAAATATGAATCCTTTTATAGCAGCATGGATGCCTAATATTATATTTGCTTTACTTTGTATATTAGCATTTAAAAAATTCTATTAATTTAATTGCTTTTCCATAATCAAAGCATTAAATTGATTATCATAATATTTTTTTCTAATGGCAATTTCTTTAAATCCATTTCTTATATAAAATTTTTTAGCATTAATATTATTTTCATGTAAATCTAACTTTATACTGTTTACATTATTATTCTTTGCATCATCAAATAAATATAATAATAATTTTTTTCCGTAACCTTTATTATTTGGATATGAAGCTATGAATATTATATCAGCTTCTGGTTCTAATAAAAAATAGATTAAAAATCCTGTTATTTGATTATCATCTTTTATTATAATGACTTTATGATGTTCATCTTTTATATATTGTTTTATATAATCTTTGGATAAATGTATATATTCAGTTTTTGAAGATATTAAAGAAATAGAATCTATTATATTATAATCAATATCATTTACAATTTCTATATTTTTCATTTTGGTATTTAAATAGATTTAAAACAAAAATGAATAAGGAAATATAATTACTTCCCTATCCATTTATTTAAACTATATTTTATTATAATTTGCTGTTTATTTCATTGAATAGTTCTTGTTTTTTTGTTTTTACATATTCAATTATTTCTTCAACTTTTACCTCAACACTTTCCTGTGATTTTCTAAGTTTGAATTCAACTACTCCTCTTTGAAGTGATTTTTTACCAACTATTATTCTCATAGGAATACCAATCAAATCACAGTCATTGAGTTTCACTCCAAGTCTTTCTTTTCTGTCATCAAACATAGTCTCAACACCAATAGAGTTTAGAGCATTATATATTTCTTCTGCTTTTTTGAATGAGTCTTCTGTTTCTTTATCAATAGCAACCACTATAGCCTCATAAGGAGCAACACTTATAGGGAATATTATACCCTTATCATCATAATTTTGTTCTATAACCGAAGCCAAAGCTCTATTAATTCCAATTCCATAACAACCCATTATAGGAGTAATCTCTTTATTATTTTCATCTAATACTTTGAAATTGAAAGCCTCAGTATATTTATCGCCAAGTTTGAAAATATGTCCTAACTCTAAACCTTTTTTCTGATAAAGAACTTCTCCGCACACTGGACATCTATCTCCTTCTTTAGCTGTTCTAAAATCACCCCATACATCAATATTAAAATCTCTTTCTATATTAACATTTTTTATATGTGTATCATCTTTGTTGCCGCCAACTATTGCATCGGCTACTGACTTTATAGAATTATCAGCAAATATTCTAATTTTCTTTTTTAATCCTATATGAGAAGCAAAACCTACTCTAGCTCCTGTAACTTCTTTTACAGTATCTTCATCGGCAAGTTCTATATCTAGTCCTCCTAATGCATTAGACAATTTAGTTTCATTAATTTCTAAATCACCTCTTATAGCAACTAATATAACTTCATCTTCTTCTGTTTTATAAATTATACTTTTAATGAAATTCTTTGAAGATGTATTAAAGAATTTCTCTAAATCATTTATAGTTTTTATATCAGGCGTATGCACTTCTTCTAATGCTTTATCAGTATAATATTTAGCTGCTTCCTCTTCTTTGACATTAGCTTTTTCAACATTAGCTCTGTAATCGCATTTAGAACAGAATATAATTGTCTCCTCACCTACTTCGCTTAATACCATAAACTCTTCGCTTCCTTCTCCTCCCATTGCACCGCTGTCTGCTTTTACGCTTACAGTATCAAGCCCCATTCTTTTGAAAATCTTTGTATAAGCACCGCTCATATCATTATAAGTTTTATCAAGGCATTCTTTAGTTATATGAAATGAATAAGCATCTTTCATAGTAAATTCTTTAGAGCGTATAACTCCGAATCTTGGTCTTATCTCATCTCTAAATTTTGTATGTATTTGATATAGTGTTAATGGAAAATCTTTATATGATTGTATTTCATTTTGTGCTGTTATAGTAAAAGCCTCTTCATGAGTAGGACCCATTGCCATATCAACATCATTTCTGTCTTTTAATCTGAATAATTCTTTTTTAAATCTTTCCCATCTTCCTGAAGGTGTTAATAATTCTTTTGAAACAAGTATGGGCATTATGCATTCATTAGAACCTATTGCATCCATTTCCTCTCTTATGATATTAGATATTTTATTCAATACTCTAACTCCAAGAGGTAAATAAGAATAAAGACCATTTGATATTTTTCTTGCAAGTGCTGCCCTTAACATTAATTTATTTGAAGCTATTATTGCATCGCTAGGTGCTTCTTTTAATGTAGGCATAAATAATTTTGATAAACGCATAATATTTCCCTTAAAAATTTTTTATTAATGATATATTATAAAATTAAAATTATCAACTATATAAAAACTTAATAATAGTTTTTTATTAAGCAAATGTATACCTAATTGATATAAGCCATTCATATACTCTAATTTATATCAAATTATTTTTAATAAGAAACTCTCTTGCTACCTCTTTAGGATCTCTTTGTAATTCATCTACTTGATAGTTTAAATCTATCATTATATCTTCTGTGAGCAGAGAGCCTAATTTTTCTAATATAGGTACAATTTCAGGGTGCTTTTCTAAAACTTTTGCTCTTATAAATGGTACAGCATAATATGGCGGAAAGAAATTCCTATCATCTTTTAAAGTTATTAAATTGAATTTTTTCAAAAGTCCGTCTGTAGAAAAGGCTGTGACAATATCTATTTCACCGCTATCTAAAGCTATATATCTTGGAGCATCGTCTATGGCAACATAATCTTTAAAAGTTAATTTATAAAAATTTGTAAGCCCTATTATACCATCTTCTCTATTCATAAATTCTATAGTACCGCAGAAAATTAGATTTTTAGATGCTACTCTAAGATCGCTTATATTATTAAGTTTATAATGATTTTTAGTATCTTCTCTAATAGCCAGAACATAAGTATTATTAAAATTAAAATATTTCAAAGTTTCTATATTATATTTTTCTTTGAGATCAGTTTTTACAGTATTATAAACATATTCAGAATCATTAGTAGGATTATATTTTAATAAACTAGAATAAATAGTACCTGTATAATCTACATATAAATCTACATCTCCTCTTTCTAAAGCCTGAAATACTATCTGAGTTCCTCCTAATGCTAATTTTCTATTAACAACTAAATCAGTGTTAGCTTCTATTAAATCTGAAACCATATTTCCCAATATCAGCTGTTCTGTAAACATTAATGATGAAACAGTTATAGAATCTCTTTTCGTTTTATTCATTTTGATAATCTGCATTACAGCCATTGTTAATACTATCAATATGACTATAAATATAATTATAGTTTCTCTTTTTCTTTGATGTTCTAATTCTTTTCTATTTGAAAGCCCATTTGTCTGAAGACTTATAGGTGTTACTAATCTTTCTATTATAGAAAATATGTAATCAACAAATAATGCAAGTAAACATGCTGGCATTGCTCCTGCCAATATCTGATAATTATTAATAGTTCTAATACCCGCAAAAACTAAATAACCTAATCCGCCGGCTCCCACATAAGCTGCTATAGTCATAAGCCCAACAGCTGTTACTGCAGATACTCTTATACCTGCCATAATAATAGGAAGTGAAAGAGGAATTTGTATTTTGAATAGTCTCTGGGTTTTAGTTAATCCTATACCCTTTGCTGCCTCCATTATTTGAGGACTTATATTGGAAAGTCCTGTGTATGTGTTTTTTATTATAGGTAGTAATGAATATAATATAACCATAGCTATTGCCGGAGCAGAACCTATTCCTAATAATGGAATAGATATCCCTAGCAAAGCCATACTTGGTATTGCCTGAACTATATTAGCAAATCCTAAAATAGGCTTATTTAATTTATTGACATATTTGATTAATATACCAAGAGGTACTCCAAGTATTATTGAAAAAATAACAGAAAATATTGTCAATTTTATATGTTGTATCAACAATTTGACTATTTCATCGCTTTGCTCTATTACATATACTAAAAAGTTAGAAATTATATTCAATATATACTCCTAATTAAATTTTATATTAAACATTATAATTCTTTCATGAACTTTTGATTCAATATAGACACCAATTCATTTTTACTTATAACACCTATAATATATCTATCTTTATTTATAACATATAAAGTATCTGCTTTATTTTCATCCAGCATTTTTAATATAGAAGATATATTTTCTCCTTCATCAACTTTAATAACATTTCTATATTTACTTTGATTAATGATATACAAAAATATTTTTCTCATAGCTCCTATATTTTCTAAATAATTATTTTCTATAGGAGTCATTATATCTTTTGCCCGTATATATTCCGGATTATCCCAAATTCTGTTTTTTCCCACAAAAGATTCAACATATTCATTTTGAGGTTCTTTTAATATTTTTTCGGGAGTATCATATTGTAATATCTCACCGTCCTTCATTAGGCATATTTTATCAGAAAGCTTTAATGCTTCATCCATATCATGCGTTACAAATACTATAGTTTTTTTTAATTTAGACTGTAAATTTAATAATTCATTTTGCAAATCTGTTCTAGTTATTGGGTCCAATGCACTAAATGGTTCATCCATCAATACTATATCCGGATCGCTTGCAAAAGCTCTTGCAACACCTACTCTCTGCTGCTGTCCTCCGCTTAATTCTGCAGGATATCTATTCAAGTACTCATCAGGATTAAGGGATACCATTTCCATAAGATCTATTGTTCTTTTCAGTATATCATTACTATTTTTCTTTTCTAATTTTGGTATTATTTCTATATTATCTTTGATGGTCATATGCGGAAATAAACCTGTTTGCTGTATAACATATCCAATATTCCTTCTTAAACTTATAGCATCTTTTAAATATATATCTTCATCATTAACATATATTTTTCCAGATGTAGGTTTAATTAATCTATTAATCATTTTCAACAAAGTTGTTTTTCCGCATCCGCTTGAACCTATTATAGAAACAAATTGACCTTTTTCTATGTAAAGATAAATAGATTTAAGAACTGTATTATGTTTGTATCTTTTAGTGATATTTTCTATTCTTATCATATTTCTACCCCTAAAAAATTGCATTTCTTATTCTATATTACAATTATAATAATTTCAAGTATTTTTATATTGAATATTTGTTTAAGAGCCATAGATATTGCACACTTTTAGTTTAAAAAAAGAAGGTATTCCTTATAATTTAAATTACTAGAAATAAACCCAAAGGAATACCTATGA
>CASGDY010000050.1 GCA_949300355.1 uncultured Brachyspira sp. | reverse complement strand
CTATATGTAAAAATAAAAAATATTTTACTTTATATAATAAAAATAGTTATATTTATTATATATAAAAGGAGTTTTTAATTATGAATAAAAAGATTTTATCTATATTAGTAATGATAATGGCTTTATCATTATTCACTGTAAGCTGCAGTTATGCCGGAACAAGTCCTTCCGGTAACGGAACTGGAGAAACTACTCCTGGCGGCGGAGTAAACACTGGTAATGGAGAAGAAACAGGCAGCAATCCTACAGTAGTAACTTCTGAAACTATTGCTAGTGCTATAAAATCTGTTTTAGGCACTCAAATTCCAATTGGTACGAAGCAAGATGGTAGTTCAGCAACTTTATATATGCCTACTGATTATACTAGGGCTTCAATTTCATATTCTGCAATAGATATAGAAATAATTGATCAATCTCCACAAAACCCTGTTGGTTGTAGTAAAAAAACTACTATAGATTATTTTAATAGCCGTTCTAGTGAGATTAAATCAACTCTTTCTCAGCAAGGTATTGTTATAGAAGGAGATTTAGTTTTTAAAGATCATGATGCTTATGGTGAGGATGATCCGCCTTCAACATCTACTCCAATTCTAGTTATTGATGCAACAGCAACTTCAATAAAACCAAATCCTGATACAAAAGCATTTACTTTACCTGATGATATTAAAGGTAAAGATAAAATAGCAATAACTTTTAAATTACATATTGGTATGGGAGAATGGGGTGAATAATCTGTAGTTAATTAGTAATATAAAAACCCTCTGAACTTTTTAGAACTTCAGAGGGTTTTAAAATATCTTTTATTTTCTTCGTTTGTGTTTCTTGGATTTTTTTACTTGTCTGCTTACTTTAGATTTCTTTAAATATGTTTCTTTTTTATTTTTGGCTTTCTTCTTTGCTTTTTTATTTAAAAAATCTCTGCTGTCTATTATATCTCCGTCATCAAAACTATTATCAAATTCGCTTGCAGGTATAAAGTCAATGAATAATTCTTTTACATCAACTTTATAAACTACTATTCTTATTCTGTCGCCCAATGTGTACCATTTAGCATCTTCTTCGCTGTAGGCTGCCTGTTCATGTTCATCATATCTGTAATGTGATTTTAAAACAGCATATCTTATTAATCCTTCTATTCCTCTGTCCTCTATTTCAACGAATATTCCGAAATTTGTAACGCCGCTTACTATTCCGTTATATTCATTGCCTACCTTGTCTTTCATAAATCTTGCGGCTTTTACTTTATCTAAACTTCTCTCGCATTCAACGGCTATTCTTTCAGTCTTTGAACACCATTGAGCCGAATTCGTATAAAACTGCTGCATAGTAGGTTTTAAATTATTTACCCCTTCTAATGACTGCTTTAAAAGTCTATGGGTGAGTAAGTCTGTATATCTTCTTATAGGCGAAGTAAAATGAGTATAATATTCAAAACCTAATCCGAAATGTCCTATATTGTTAACATCATATATAGCCTGCTTCATAGAACGTAATAGCAGGGTAAGAAGCAGTTTTTCATCCGGCTTTCCCATTATAGATTCTATAAATGAGTGAAAATCCAAATTGCCGTCTGCATCTCTTGTAACTCTGTAGCCTCTATTAAATGCTATCCTTGTGAATGTGTCTAGCTTTTCCTGATCAGGACTGTCATGCACTCTGTATATAGAGCCTTTTATATTTTTTAATCTTTTAGCAACTTCGCAGTTGGCAATAAGCATTAATTCTTCTATTATTTTATGAGTTTCTTTTCTTTCTCCTATAAAAAAGTCTTTAGGATTACCGCCTTTATCCAATATTATTTGAGTTTCATTGAGATTAAACTCAATGCTTCCATTATCTATTCTTTTTTGAAGAAGTATTTTTTTTACATCATCAGCATTTTTTAATAATTCTACAAGCCAATCTTCATCTTGTTCTATGCCGTCCAAAACATCTTGAGCATAATCATAAGTTAATCTTCTGCTTGATTTTATAACGCTTTTATGAAAAGTACTTTCTTTTACATCGCCCTTATTGTCTATAGTTACAAATACAGTCATTGTAAATCTGCTTACGCCTTCATTTAAAGAACATATTCCGTTTGAAAGTTCATGCGGAAACATAGGGTAAACTGTATCTATTAAATAAACGTAAACTGTATCTATTAAATAAACGCTGTTTCCTCTCTTTCTTGCCTCTCTATCTAAAGCACTTCCCATTACTACAAAATGACTGACATCAGCAATATGAATACCTAATTTATAACCGTCATTTAATTTTTCTATACTGATAGCATCGTCAAAATCTTTTGAATCTGCTCCGTCTATTGTTACGGTTCTTATATCTCTTAAATCTATTCTGTCAAATTCTAATTCTACATTCTCCATGCTGTCTGGTAATAGTTTGGCTTCTTCCAAACATTTTTTTGGAAATTCAGTAGGTACATTGTATGCTTTTGCTATTATCTCAGCGTCTTTTTTGGCATTATTCACATCTATTTTTATTTCTGGTTTTGGTATGCTTGTTTTTTTATTTGCAGTATCAGTTTTTTTATTTTTTGATTTTGACTTTCTATCTTTTAATATATCTCTTTCTTTATTTGTTATTTGTTTTAATTCTCTCTCTAAATATATTTTTCCTTCATTAGTGAGTTTTAAAGTATTAGATTTCTTCATTACCAGTCCCATAGAAACTGACTTCTGAAGCATTTTATCAAAACGTAATTTATCTTTTTTAGTTTCTATATACTTATTTTTGTATTCTGATATGTCTAATTCTTTTTCTTTATTTATTCTTTTCAGCAATTTTATAACTTTCATTTTTGATTATCCATAACAATTATTAATATTCTACATAAATAATATTATTTTATTATAGCAATATTATTTATAATGTCAAATAGTAATATTTTTTTACATATTTTTTAATATGCGGTTTTATTATAGAGAAGCATTCATTTTTATGCCCCCATAAAAAATATGGGGGCATACAATTTAATTAAATGAAGGTTATAAAATATAGTATCATATTAAAGATACAAAAAGTTTTATTTTGTTAGGTATACATCTTTATTTGTTAGTGTATTCTAACATATATTGTGTTTATGTCAATATAATAAATTAAGTTTTATTTATTTTTTTCTTTCAATCCATTCATTTTTTGTATTATTTGAATTTTGCATAAGTATTTTTAATTCTTCTCTGTTTTTATTTTTTAATGCATCTTTGAAATCATTTAAACATTTTATGTATTTATCTAAAGCGTCATATAAATAATCACTATTGTACAAAAATAATTCGCTCCACATATTAGCATCTATTGTACCGACTCTAGTATGATCTCCCAAACTGTTTCCCTCAAAACCTAATGAAGCTAGAAAATGATCATGATTAACAATACCGCATGCTACTATATGCATAAGCTGACTAGTAAAAGCTATCATTTCATCATGTTTTTGGGCTGTTGTTTTTGTTATTTTATTGCAGCCTATATCTTTTGAAAGTTTTTCTATTATTCTTATATCATCATCATTAGCATTTTCATTATTTACTATAATAGCATTTGAATTTTTGAAAAGCGTTTCAGAAGAATTTGTATAGCCTCCTTTTTCTTTTCCTGCCATAGTATGAAGCCCTACATATTTTTTATCTTTAGTATTATTAAAAATATCAGTTTTCACTCCGCAGAAATCCGATAGTATTTTATTATTATCAATTAGGTGTTTATATTTATTTATAATATCTATTGCTATTGAAGGGAGAGTGCATATCATAATAATATCAGATAATTCAATAATTTCTTTTATATTATCATAATTATAATATCCTTTTAATATATAACCTTCTTTTAAAGCCGAATCTATATTTTCTTTATTTGTATCTATGGCATATATATTATAATTTTGATTGCTGTGTTTTAATGCTTTGATTAAAGAGCCTCCCATTAATCCCATTCCTATAACTGTTATATTTGACATATTCTACCTCTGTATTATTCATTATTATTATTATTATTCATTGCAGATTGTTTCTATTATTTCCAACACTTTATTTTTATCTTTCATTATGAAAGCGTTTCCTTTATTGGTAAGTTCAATAGGAATATCTTTTTTCATTATATAATCTATAAATTTACTTGGTTTTTTAAATTTTGTATTTTTTACAGCACTAGAATTATTTCCTATTTTAAATTTTTTGTTTATTTCATTCATAGTATTAGCAAGAGAAATAACGGCGTTTTCTTCATAATTAGAAATTATTTCTTTGAAAGCTAATATGAAATTTTTCTCACTAATTTCATTGTTGGTTAAATTCAAAATTTTAGACATTACATTTTTGAATGTATTTATTTGATTAATATAAAAATCATCATTATTTATTTCTGTTTCTATTCCATTATTATTTAAATATTTAAGAACATTTTTTATTTTTTTGAATTGAGTTTGTTCTATAGCACTTTTACCTTTTTCTAGATTAAAGTCTTCATTTATTTTATTGCATATATCTGATATCGAAATTTTTACTGTTTCTGTATTTTGTATATTATATATTTCTAGTACTCTATTATAAAAGAAAGTTAAAAACTCTATTTTGTCTATATTATTTTCTTCTTTCTTAGTTTCATTTTCATGTTTTTCTGCTAATTTATAATCCTCAATTTTGAATATATGATTGCATGAATTTTTGAATATACTTCTTTTGGCATTATCAAATACTGTAACTATTCCAACAATGGCTCCATATCTTGAAAGTCTATCCATAACAACAGTATAATCAACATCTCTGCTTACAAATATTACTATATCAATTTTTTTATTTATTACAAAATCTTCAAATGCCTCTATTGATGATATCATATCTGCCATGTTTTTTGCTTTATTGACAGGCACAGAATAAACGATATCTATATGCATATCTCTTAACTTTTTAGAATATTTCTTTATGGATTTTGCATCGCCATAAGCCTTCTTTATAGAGTAAACTATTTCCTTATCTTTTAAATTATTCTTATAAAAAGAAAATATATTATTAAACATTTGTTCAAAATTAACTTCATAGCTTAAATGAGATACATTTTCTAAGTCTATATATATACCTATTCTTTTCATAAATCCGCCAATACTTGTATAAGATTATATATATTTTATAAAGAAATCGATAAAAATACAACACTATTAAAGATAACAAATACAGTTAAGATAATTCATGTATAACGGCTTCTTTATAATTTTTCATAATGTCTCTTATAAATACATCTTTAGTAAATATTGCTATAGGAATATTATATTTTTTTGAATATTCTCTCATAAATGATAATGCTTCTTTTGTTCTGTTATTATCGAAAGTTATAAAAGGGTCATCTAATAATATTAATCTTCCTGTTTCATGTATTTTTGAAAGTATAGAAAGACGCATAGCTATATAAACGGCATCTTTTGTGGCTGAAGATAATAATTCCACATTTCTCATTTCATTCTGCTTATCTTTTACCATTATTTTATTTTTATCGAATCCTGACATTGAAATTCCATTATCGGATAGATTTTTACCAGTTATATGATTATATAGAAGTTCTGCATCATTTGAAAGGGAATTAAATATATCATCATTTTTTTTATTTATTTTTGACAGCATATTTTCAAGAAGTTCTAATGCTTTTTTTCTTTTGTTTAAATTTTTTATCTCTTCATTATTTTCTGCAAACTCGCTTTCAAGATTTATTATTTCTTTGTGAACATCATCGCTGCTGTTAAGTTCTCCCTGAATATATGATGCATTAGATATAACTTTATTCATATTTTCTTTTATAGAATTAATATCTTTTTCTAATTCTATTAATTTATTTTCTAATGCTTTCATTTCCATTTCATTATAGTCATCAGGATTAACTCCTTTTTCATCAAGCTCTTTTAATATTCTATTGCAATTAGATTCTAATGTTTTTATATCTTTAAAGCCGAATTTTTTTGCTTCTATTGTTAGTTTTTTAAATAGTTCTTCAGTGCTTTTGTATACATTATCAAAATTACTTTTTATTTCATAATAATTTTCTTTATTCTTTACATTGAGTTTATTAAAGAAATTATTTAATTCTTTTTGATGATTTTCTAAATTAATTGCAGCTTCTTCCAATTCTTTTTTATAATTTGCTAATTCTTCATCATCGTTTTTTTCTAGTATCAATTCTATTTTAGCTAATTCTCTAAGTAATATATCTTTTAAAGCGGATAGTTCTAAATTGGCAGATGTTATATCTAGTTCAGGAAGCGAGTCTAATATATCATTTATAAACTTATCATTTTTACTTTCTTTTATAAGTAAAAAAGGTATTGAAGGAAGTATTATTAAAAACCAATATGGATTTTTAAAATATAAGCTAAGCAATGCTGATACCAAAACTACAGCTGCCAAAAATACTATCTTTGGTATTTTATTATTTTTTTCTTTTAAGGCGTCTATTTTTTTTATTGCTTTATCTATTCTAAGCATTATACTTTGATAATCTGTTTTATTTCTTTCTTCTGAAGATTTTTGAAGAGATTCTATTTTTCCTTTTAAATATGATATTTTATTTTCGCTTTCATCTATTTTTCCGCTTAGAGCATTGATTTTTTTTGAATGATCATCTCTTAAATCGATATTGTCTTTTATGAATTGATCTTTTTTATTAAATTCATGTATCATTGTATTGATATTCAATAAATGATTTTTTTCTTTTGCCTTATTTTTTTCCGCTCTTAAGGTATTTAATTTATTATATTCATCAATTTTTTCTTTTAATATATTATTGCTTTCTTTTAATAGTTCATCAAGTTCTTTTAATTTATCTTTTTTATTAACTGCCGTATTAGCTTTACTGTATAAATCATTAAGTTCTTCTTTTATTTCTTCATTTCTGTATTTTGTATTTTTTAATTGTGCCGGTATTGCAGTTTGAGATTTTCCGGAATGTTCTGCTTTTACTTCTGATATTATTTTACCTACATCTATATCTGAAGCAAATAATTTTTTCTTTATCTCGCTTTCCCAATCTTTGGAATCTTTTTTACTGTCGGACATTTCAAATATTATTTCGCTTTGTCTTATTGAATATAAATTATTATAAGATTGAGGATGAAGTTTTATACTTTCATCTATTTCTGGTTCCGTATTAATATCTATATCATCGCCGTATCTCAATTTTATTTGTTTTGCAAATGATGAAGTTTTTTTATTTTCTGAAAATAATAACATCAAAGAATCAAATATAGTGGTTTTTCCTGATTCATTTTCTCCGTAGAATAGTGTAAGATTATCAGATATTTCAAAAGATTTATTTTTAAACTTTCCGAATTTATTTAAATTTAATATCATTGTAATTTTCCGTTTTTTATTTTTAATTATTATCTTTTATTATTTTGTAAGGCTGTATATAGTTTTTCTATGCCTATTCTTTTTGCAAGTTCAACTATTTCCAAATCTTCTTCATTATTACTATTGAACTCATATTCATCTGCTATAGATAAAAACTCTTTTATAATGCTTTCATTATAGGCATTTTCGAGTAAAAATATGTCCGAAGTTTTTATATTAAAGTCCCTTACATATTTTGAATATTTATTTTTTATAGTATTGATCTTTTCATCAAGTTCATTTTCATCTTCAGCTATTCCATAAATATTTATGTCTATAATATCATTTATATCCCATTCTGATGCTTTTTGTTCTATATTTGATATATTATAAATATTGCTTTCATATACTCTATATACTCCGGCATTTTTTATATTTATAAATGTTTTTTTTATAGAATTATTTGCACTGTCAATAGCTAAACATCTTCTTATACCCATTTCTGATTTAGTTCTTCTCCAAACTCTTGCAGAACCTGTATATATTATTTCTATATTTTCAATATTAACTTCCATTTGTTTATGTATATGTCCTACTATTGCAATGTTAGGGTCTATCTTTTTTATTATATCTATTGGTATACTTGCTGATTCTTCATTTTCCTCTATAGCCCATAATGTACCTTCAACTATTCCATGAGCTATCACTATTCTATTGTCAGCATTTAAACTTTCTATCTTTTTATTTATATCATTATCTATAATATATTTTTCACTGTAGGGCAGTGCTATAATATCTAGATTATCGATATTAAAAAAACTTATATCTTCTATCACTATGACATTTTCAGGAAATTTTAATTTATTTAATGTTATGCCTTTAGCTTTTAAGTTTTCATGATTGCCTTTAAGTATGTACACATCTTTTTGATAATCTTCCATTTTTTTTGAGAATATATCTTTTAATTCCTGCAAATCTTCAAAGGTATTGAAAGTATCTCCAAGAAGCATTAAAGCATCATAATCTTTTGCATATTCTATTATCTCATCTAGCACAGAAAGTGAATATTCTTTTTCTTGTACGCTAAGATGTAAGTCGCTTGATATTAATAATTTAGCCATAAAATTCTCTTTTATTTATTATAGTTAATAATATTATCGTTAATAATGATTAATAATTTTTGTTGAAACTGTATTTTTGTATTATAAATTAAATATATTAATTAATCAATATTCTATTTTATAGATTGAAATTTAATTTATATAATAGTATCATTTATATGATTTTATATTCGATATAGGGGCTGATTATGGATAAGGAATATGCTAAACATTTGATGGGAATATATAAAGATAAAGTACTTCATGAGAGAATGAAAAGAAGACTTGAATATTTTGAAAGAGTTTTTAAAAGAGATAATGATAAAAGATTATTTGCTGAACTTGCATTTTGTATATGTACGCCTCAAACAAAGGCTAGAAGCGGTGCTGCTGCTATAATTGATTTATACAATAATAATCTGCTTTTCAAAGGAAGTGCTGAAAAAGTAGCTAATATATTAATAAAGCATGTAAGATTTCATAATATGAAAGCTGAAAATATAGTGCTTGCTAGAAAATTATATTTCCAAAATGAAAAGTTTGTATTAAAAGATAGAATTAATGAAGCTTTAAAAAATGATACTATGGTAGAATTAAGAAATGAGCTTGCCAAAGAAGTAAAAGGCTACGGACTTAAAGAGGCTAGTCATTTTCTTAGAAATATAGGATTCGGACAAAAGATTGCTATACTTGACAGACATATAATGCGTGTAATGGATAAATTAAGCATTTTGCCTGAAGGTATGACTCCTAAAACAAGCCTTACAAAAAATAATTATCTTCAATGCGAATCAAATTTGGTTGAATACTCAAAAAGCGAGAAAATACCTATGGAGTATTTAGATTTCGTGTTTTGGTATGATGCCACTAATGATATTTTTAAATAATTATTAATAAAATTAGGATATAATATTTTTTATCCTTTCAAATAATGACTGCTTTTCTTCTTTCTGCTGTAATGATTTATAATCTATATTTTCATTATCGCAGAAGAGAATCGCAATTTCTATATTATTATTTGCAAGCTCTATTATATTTTTTAATATTAAATTCTTTATCTCATTTGACTTATTATTATTGTATAATGTTATAAGTTCAAATGCACATTTAGTATGATTGTTAACATAATAATAAGCTATTGCTCTGTTGTAAACTGCATGTGCAAAACTATTATTTAATTCTAAAACTTTATCATAATAAGATATAGAAGTTTTATAATCTTTATTATCAAATGCGATATTTGCTAAGTTATAAAGACTATTTATCTGTAAATTGCTTTCGCTTTCTTTTTTTAGTTTTTTAAACTCCATTACTTGTTTTTTCATTATGCTTAATTTT
This sequence comes from uncultured Brachyspira sp., assembly GCA_949300355.1. Taxonomy (GTDB): domain Bacteria; phylum Spirochaetota; class Brachyspiria; order Brachyspirales; family Brachyspiraceae; genus Brachyspira. Next base: position 6,854 of record CASGDY010000050.1, on the reverse strand, counting down.
TTATTGTATTCTTTATTAAATTTATTGATTCTTTTTTTTGAAGTTTTTATTATTCTATTATTGATTATTATTCCTACAAGTGTAAATATTATTATTATTACAGATAAAAATGCAAACCAAAAATTTATAACAGTATTAGATGATTTTATAGTTTCATTTAATGAAGTTTGAAGGTTTTTGTTATAATTATCAAGTACATTTTTTAATGTTGCTTCTAAATCATTAATAGATGAGCTTTTTAATACTATATTATTAGTTGATGTTTTATTGCTTGATATTTGCCTTATTATCATGTTGGTGTAGTAATCTTCTTTTGCTACTATAATATTATCTAATGACAGCGTATAATTAGTAATAGAATAATTCAAACTTTTTTCTATTTCTCTATTATGAGTGATGTATATATTTCTAAATACTAATATTGCAATTATAAATAGAATAGAAAAATTAAGTATATAATGCTTATTTAAAAAGATTAATAATCTGCTTATATATTTCTTTTTAGAATGCTCTTTTATTTTATCTATTCCGGCATTTGCCATATTTTGAAACTTTCCTTTAAAATTTTGTTTATCCAAATATTTTTGAAATTTATCTATATTTTCTGATGTGAAATTTTTAGCCTTTTCAAATCCTTTTCCTGCAGTATCTTTTATTTTTTGTATATTTTCATCATTTATATACTCTTTGGCTTTACTTGCAATATTTTCCTGTAGAGTTTTTATTTTACTGTTTTTGTAATTTCTATTTTTCTTATGATATTTTTTTCTTCTTTTTGTATTTATCCTTTTTCTATTATTTTTTCTATTCATAAAAGCATCCTAAAAATATTTTATTAATAATGTATTAGATATTAATAATTTATGCAAATATAATTTAATTTTTTTTGATGTTTATGTAGTTATTTTTTATTTTAGATATTATGTATTATTGATTTTTTTGTAATTTAATATATTATTAAACTATATAATTTTATAATGGAGATATTTTATGAAGAAACTGATTTCATCAGTAATGCTTATCTTTACTTTAAGTACGGCATCATTATTTTCACAAAATATAGGAGAACCTACAGGAAATGCATTTTTAGATTATATGCATGGCAGAAGTTTATTCGGCATTAATTTCGGACCTACTTTATACGCTGGTTTATTTGATATAGGTGTTGGTATAATGGAGTCCGCATTTCAGGATTTTGTAAAAGATTTAGCAGGCGGTAATATAGGTTCTTATGTTGATACAAAACTTCATCATTATGCTTTCGGATTAGGATTCAGCTATGATTTTGCCCCTCTTGATTTTATGACTGTAGGACTTGATATAGGTTTTGCAGTAGGTGAAATAAAAATGGACAAATATAATGTTGCTTTCAGTACGGTTCCATGGTCATTGAATGTTAAATTCTTCTTTTGGAGAAATGCCCCATTCGGATTTTTCTTATCTCCTAGATTCGGAGGCACAGCACTTTCTATAAGCGGAAGTGCATTGAGAGAAGGAGGACTTTCTGATATATACTCACATGGCGGTTTCTATATGTCTCTTGAACTTGGATGGAGAATACAGCTATTCCCTAAAACAGGTGCTAATTGGCCTGTACAAGTTGGTATAGATATTTCATTATTTGATGTAGGCTACTATGTTGCACCTTGGAGTTCTCCATTGTTTGAGGTATCTCATCTTGCAAGCTTTAAACAGTATGAACCTTTTGCCAATATAAGGGCTTTACTGCTTCCTAGAATTGGTATTACATTAAGATTCTAGTTTTGATATCTATCATATATAATATGTTTTTTTGCCTGTGTATATTTTTATATATGCAGGCTTTTTTATACCGAAAATTATTCTATAAAAAATAAGGCTTTTTTATGAAAATAAATATTTTAAATGAGAATGTTATATTTGAAAATGAAAATCTATATCTTGCTTTTCCTAGCATTATTAAACTTGATAATAATAGATGTATGGTAAGTTTCAGAATAGCTCCAAAAATAAAGAAGAATTATTCACATCTGCATTCATTAAGTAAGGCAATGATTGCTATTTTTGATGTAAATAAAAATAGGGTAGAGAAAGTATTTGAATTCGGTGAGTATGATGAAGCAGCAAAACAGGATGCACAGCTTTTTAGAATAGATGAAAAAACTATAATGGCATACTATTTTAGATATACATTTCACCCTATGAATGAAAAAGAATTATTCAAAGATTATACTTATATAGAATATGATAATACAATAGCACTTTTAAGCGGAATAGGCGTATGTATAAGCTATGATAATGGTAAAACTTTTTCAAAACCATATATTATAGAAGCTGATAATATGAAACATTTTGCAGTTAGAGGAAGTATATGCAAGATGAATGATGAAATACTTCTTCCTGTATATGCTTATAAAAAAAATATTAATAAAAATAACTGTAAATATCAATGTCATATAATATCTTCTAAAGATTCAATTAATTGGAAGTTAAAAAGTTTTTTATGCGAAACAGAGTTTAAAAAGATAAACGGTAAAAAATCAAGAATAGAATATGTTGAACCTTCTTTGTTTAATTATAAAAATAATATAATAGCATTTATAAGAACTCATATAAATAATGAATATGGACTTACATCCATAAGCTATTCTAATGATAAAGGCAAAACTTTTTCAAAACCTGTGTTTACAGATATTAAAGGATACCCTCTTAATCCTCTTATTTTAAATGACGGAAAATTACTTCTTACATACGGCTACAGATTAAAACCTTATGGAGTAAGAGCCATTGTTTTTGATAATCCTGATGATATTTTTGATATAGAAAAGATTAATTATAAAGCAAATAATGAAGAAATTATAATAGATTCTGATATGAAAAGCACAGACTGCGGATATCCTTGGTGTATTGAAAATAATGGTATAATATCATGCGTATATTATGGCTATAAAGATAAGAATAAAATTAGAAAAATATATATGAAAAGGTTTACATTAATTTAAAAATATTGTATAAAGTAAATATAACTATATAATAATGAATATTAATAGTGATTTTACAGGAGGTATTTATTTATGGATGATAAAGATATTATGGATCCTAATGTTTATCAAATAAAGGAAAATGATTGGAAAGTAGAAGAAAGCGGAAACATTATTATTTATAAACTTCTAGCGTACAAATTATCATCTTGGAGCGAAGATACATATTTAATTGTTAAAGTTAATAAAGAAAATAATACTAAAGAAATTATAATAGATTGGAACAGTAAAGATTTTGTATTTTCTGAACATAAAGCATTTTTCAGATTCGATGATGATTTACCTGATAATTTGGATTGCAAAGCCAGTGAAAATAGATTAAGTTCTATAGTTTTAAAACCTGATTATGTTTATGATAATCTCCTTGATTGCAATATGCTTATAATAAGGGCTTCACTTGAAAAGAGTAAAACTACTAGAATGTTTGATGTTTCAAAATTTAAAGATATAGTAAAAAAATAAATTATAAAATTTAAATTATAAAAAATGGTATTAGGTTTAAAAACTTAATACCATTTTTATTTTGTATATACTTAAAATTTTTAAGTTTATCAACTGCGAGCTGCTACCGTAGGTATGCTTCGCAGCACATTCCCTCACGGTACAGTTTCGCCTTATCAAACGCCAACTATATGTGCGGCTGATTACTTATCATTATATAAAATTAATAATATATCTTACATGCAAAACATATTTTATCAATATTAGAGATAATTTTTTATTTTATAAAAAATTATAATTTACATTTACCAAAAGTCTAAAATTGACAAAATATAGTCGTTTAGGTATATTTATTAATTATTAAAATTCTTTAATTTTTTCTTTGTTTAAAGTTTTTATCAATGCTTTTGCTATTTCTACAGAAGCAATTATATCATCATAAGAACAATAGCAGTAATGACTATGAGCATATCTTGTTGCAACACCCAATACTACGCTTGGAGAACCTAAATTAGTTTTATGATAAACAGCTCCGTTAGTAGAACCTTTCTCTCGAACTATAACCTGATGAGCCAAATTATTTTTTTTAGCTACTTCTATTGTATATTTATTTAATCTAGGATTTGTTATCATACCGCCGTCAATTACTCTAAGCTGAGAACCTCTTCCTATAGCACCATGAGCCCTATCTCCATAGTAGAAAGTATCATCTGCAGGAGAGCCTTCAAAAACTATAACTAAATCAGGCTTTACTTTATTAGCAGCAACAGCAGCGCCTCTAGTACCAACTTCTTCCTGAGCTGTCATCATTCCTACTAAGTTAACATCTAATTTTTCATCTTTTAATGCTTTCAATGTTTCTATTACACATAAAGCACCAACTCTGTTATCTATAGCTTTTGCACATATGCTTTTAGTTCTGTCGTCATATCTGAAATCAACATCAGGTACAATAGGATCTCCTATTTGTATGCCAAATACTTCTTCAGTTTCTTTTTTGCTTCTAGTGCCTACATCAATATACATGTCTTGTAAAGTAGGTAAACGTCTTTTATCTTCATCAGTCATAAAGTGAGGAGGTTTTGAGCCTATTACTCCTTTGACATATTCGCCTGAAGAAGATTTTATTACAACAGAATTTGATACTATATTAGGTATATGCCAGCCTCCCAAAGGTATAAAAGATATTGTACCATTATCATTTATATGTTCAGTTATAAATCCTATTTCATCTATATGACAATCTAATGCTGCTGTAGGCTTACTGCTGTCTATTTTTTGTAGCCCTAAATATAAATTATTAATTGAATCTCTTTCATTGTCTATAAATGAAGTATTCTTTTTTATAATTTCTATGACATCATCTTCAAAACCTGAAGGTCCGAATGCATTAGTTAAATCTTTCATTAAATTTAAAACATCATTCATAAAAAGTCCTTATATAAAATTAAATTTTAATTGTAAATATAATAAATCATTTGAATAAAATATCAATTATTAAAGTATAAATATTAATTTTTTAGATTGTTTTTATAGTAAATAATGTAGTGGAAATCATATTGAATATATATTCATATGGGACTAATGTGATATTATCAATTAATTTTTTATTAAATGTAATTATAGTGTAAAAATATACTACATTTTCTACAATTTTTTTAAAAAATTGTAAATTTTCTTAAATAATGGACTATATATACGCGTTTTTTATAAAAAACTCTTGTATTTATATCGGTATTTGTTATATTATATATATAAGCAAAAATAAATAAAAACGCTTATAACTAGAAATAAAAACAATTATTAAAAATGATGAAGGAGTATATAAATATGACTAACAATAACAAATATGATATAGTAATAATAGGTTCAGGATTAGGAGGATTAACTTCAGGAGCTTATTTAGCAAAAAAAGGAAAAAAAGTTTTAGTTTTAGAGAGCCATAATATAGTTGGCGGATGTGCTACAGTATATAAAAGAAAAAATGTTAAGTTTGAAGTAGGTCTTCATGAAATGGATATGGCTAAAAAAAGCAGAGATGGAAAATATCCTATATTAAAACAATTAGGTATTTATGACAGAGTTGATTTTGTTAAATTGCCTCAAACTTGGAGAATAAAAACAGAGTCTACAGATTTAGTTATACCTGAAGGCTATCAGAATGTTATGAATACATTAGAAAAAGAATTCCCAGAGGAGAAAGGCGGTATTAAAAAATATTTCGGCGGGCTTTCAAGAATGATGTATATGATAAGAAGACTTCCTTATGACTTGAAGTTTTTTGATTTCTTATTTTATCCTATAACAACATTCCCAATGAATTTATATCATTTATTTACACAAAAGAAACTTGGAAATGTTTTGGATTCAATAATAAAAAGTGATAAGTTAAAAAGGATATTAAATATTAATATAACTTACTATCATGATAATCCTTATGAATTTACTTGGTATTATCATGCTTGTGCTCAAGGCGGATACTATAATCAAGCTTGTTTTATCAAAGGCGGAAGTCAAAACTTATCAAATGCTTTAGCTGATATAATAAGAGAAAACGGCGGAGAGGTGAGAGTTTCTTCAGAAGTGAAAAAAATAAATGTTAAAGGAAATATTGCTGAAGGTGTTACTTACTTTGACAAAAGAGCAAAAGAGGAAGTTACAGTGAATGCTGATTATGTAATAGCTAATGCTGCACCTAAAGTTGTATATGATGAGCTTCTTCCAAAAGGATATGAGGATAAGAGAATAAATAAACTTAAAAACTCTGTATCATTATACACAGTTTACATAATATTTAAGAAGAAATTTACAGAGCTTTATCCTAACAATGCATACTCTACTTTTATAAGTACAGAAAAAATGTTGAATACTCCATTTAAAGAAGATGCTAAAGGACAAAGAAACATACCGGTAGAAGATAGAAACTTTGTATTTGTTGATTATTCTACAATAGACAGCGGACTTGTAGAAGAAGGCGATGAACGTTCATTTGCGGTATTGACAGGACCTTCATATTTAGATGAATGGAAAGATTTAAGCGATGAAGATTATAAAGCTAAAAAGAAAGAATTAGCAGAAAAATTGATAGACAGAGCAGAAAAGCATTATCCTGGATTCAGAGATAATATCGAGTATTATGAAGTTGCTACACCAAAAACAATAAAGAGATATATTAAAACTCCAGAGGGTACAGCTTATGGATTCGTTCAAGATGGTTATTTGAAAAAAAGCCGTTCTGTGAGAGTATCTCCTACAGTTAAGAATTTACATTTTGCTAGTGCTTGGGGATTTCCTGGCGGCGGATTTACAGGTGCTATAATGAGCGGATATTTAGCAGCAAGAAATATATTATTCCCTATAAAGCCTTATATAGTGTTGAGAATACTTCTTTGT
>CASGDY010000049.1 GCA_949300355.1 uncultured Brachyspira sp. | reverse complement strand
TTAAATTATTTTACTTTTTTAATAGATTGAAATAGATGTGAAGCTAATAATAATTTTAGAATATTTATATACTATAAATAATTATAGTAAAAAATATCATATTTTTTTTAGTTGATATTGACAATAGATATGATTTTAGTATATTATAAAAGTAAGAGATTTTAAATTTGTAAAAAGGACTTAATATAATTAACAACAAACTTTTAGATAATAAGGTAAAGTTCAAAGATAATGCTTCTTTTATATCTGTATGCGGAATAGAAGATAAACATCTTGAAATATTAGAAAATAAATTTAATGTTTCCATATATCCGAAAGGAAATGAATTAACAATAAAAGGTGATTTAGTAAGCATAGAAGACACCATAAAAGTTTTATATACTTTAAAAGACTTATATAATTCATCAGCAGAAATAACAGAACAAAAAGTAATCAATATAGCCGACAACATCTATAATGATAAAGAAAATAAATTTATATCTATGAAAATAAAATTGCCTTATTTGGGCAGAAATATAGAAATGAAAACTGTATCTCAGGGAGAATATCTTTATAAGATGCAAAAAAGCGATATAATATTTTCTACAGGTGCTGCCGGTACAGGTAAAACTTTTCTTTCTGTGGCTTATGCTATAAATTTACTTTCTGAAGGAAAAATAGAACGTATCATTATAACAAGACCTGTTGTGGAAGCAGGAGAAAGTTTGGGTTATCTTCCTGGCGATTTTAAAGAAAAAATATCTCCTTATATGCGTCCTGTTTATGATGCCCTATACAGTATTATATCAGCTGATATGATATCAAGATATACAGAAGAAGGTAAAATAGAAGTGGCTCCTCTTGCGTATATGAGGGGAAGAACTTTGAGCCGATCTTTTATTATACTTGATGAAGCACAGAATACTACAATATCTCAGATGAAAATGTTTTTAAGCAGAATAGGCGAGAAGTCTAAAGTTGTTGTTACAGGCGATATTTCTCAAAGCGATTTGCCTAAAAATGCACAGTCGGGACTAGAGCATGCTTTGAAAATATTAAGCAATATAAATGGTATTAGTTTTCATCATTTTGATAAAAAAGATGTTATAAGGCATCATCTTGTTTCTAAAATATTAGAGGCTTATGATAATGCTGATTACTGATATAAATATATTAAAAAGGTACTAATTTATGAATACAAATAAAAAAATAGTAAAATCTGTTTTGAATAAAACACCAAATGTAGAAAGATTTTTTCAATTAAGCATAGCTGTATTATTATATGTTTTTACTCTATTTCTGGTTTTTCCAACTTATATTCAAAAAGTTAATATACCAAATGTAGGTGATATAGTTACAGAGCCTTTTATAGTAAAGCAGAATGTTAGATACGAAAATAAAGGAGAAACTGAAAAACTTTTATATTATACAGAAGCAGCTATAGCCCCAGTATTTGATATGCCTAAAAATATAGAATACGAGGCTTTATCTAAAATAAGCAATATGTTTTCTTTTATGAGAATATCTCATGATAATAATATTCCTATTGATGAAATATATAATCAATTTCTTCTTATGTATGATGAACCTATAAATAAATCTGTATTTTCTAATGCTGTAGTAAATGATCTTAATATAGGTTATGAGGCTAAAATAATAGAGACTATTAAAGAATTATTCGGAGTTGGAATTCTTTCAAGAGGTAATTTGAGTGCTGATACATTAAGTTTGATATTAAATAATGGTATATTCGTATATAGTTATGATAATTATATAATTGAAGAAAAATTACTTCCTAGGAACAGAGTTTTCTTTTTGGAAGATTTGAGGGCAGAGCTTCCTTCAATGATAGGTACTAAATATAGAAATCTAAATATTAATCATATAAATTCAATATCATCCATTATAAATGCATTTTTAAAGGATAATTTAATATATAACTCTTCTAAAACAAAAGAAAAAGTAAATACTATAAAATATAATGTTGATCCTGTTTATAATTTGATAAAAAAAGGTTTTCCTATTTTAACAGTAGGGGAAAGAGTAACAGAAGAAAAAGCTGAATTGATTAGAAATTTATTCGGAAATAGTTTTGGGGGATACAGCATACCTATATTTATAGGACAGGCTTTATTTATTCTTATTCTTTTTTCATTTATAGGATTGATAATTTTTAAATATAAGATACCTTTCTATACAAATTTTAAAAATTTTATATTGTTTGCTATAGAATATACAGTAATAATTTCTGTAACTTATATTTTTTATAATCATATTTCTTATAGTTTATCAAATATTTATATTCCTTTTTATGTATATACATTCATTCCTATGTTCGGTATAATAAACTCTTTGCTTGGAGCTAAAAGAGGAATATCTTCTATAATAACATTATCCGTAACTTTACTTGCAGCAAATGTGGCACAGGCAGGATTATTTGAAATATCTGCTCTATTTATAATATCTGTACTTGCATCTATATTATCAAAGAGAATACATAATAGATATTCTATTCTTTTAATTGGTTTATTTATAGGAGCATATTTAAGTATAATGTGTTTAATAAGCATATTGCTTGATGATAATTTGAAAATAAATTATTTGACTATTATATTTGCTTTTATAAGCGGTTTTACACAGTCTATACTTGTTATGATATTTTTACCTATTATTGAGTATGTACTTGAAACAGCAACTATATTCAGACTCCAGGAATTATCAGATTTGAATAATCCTCTTCTTAGAAAACTTCAGATGAATGCTCCCGGTACTTATCACCATTCTATAAGTATGGCTAATTTGGTTGAAACTATAGCTGAAGAGATAGGTGAAGATGCAAGGCTTGCCTGCGTATCAGCATATTATCATGATATAGGTAAAATGGAAAATCCTCTCTATTATATAGAAAATACCAATAAAACAGAGAATAGGCACAATAAATTAAAACCTACTCTTTCTGCTTCAATAGTAAAAGCACATGTACGATTGGGCGTTGAAATAGCTAAAAAATACAGACTGCCTAAAGAGGTTATTGCCGCAATTAAAGAACATCATGGAACCAGCTTAATAAAATATTTCTATGTTGAAGCTTTAAAAGAAAATCCTGATGTTGATATTAATTTATTTACATATCCTGGACCTAGACCTCAGTCAAAAATTACCGCTATATTAATGATATTAGATTCTATAGAAGCAGCCAGCAGATCTTTAGACTCTCCTAGAAGAGAAGATTTAGAAATACTTATAGAACATATTGTAAATGATAAAATGTCTAATGGAGAGTTAAATGACAGCGGACTTACTTTAAAAGATTTAGAGATAATTAAAAAGATATCATTCCAGCAGATAATAGCATCATTGCATGAGAGAATTAAATATCCTGAACTTCATAATGATAATAATGATGAAGCTTATAAAAATAAAGAAAATGAAGATGATAACAAAAAAGAAGAAAAAGATTCTAAAAAACAAATAGCTAAAGATGTTAAAGATGATAAAAAATCTAAGAAGGTAGAAAAGATTAAAGAAGATATAAAAGAAAAAATAGCAAAAAAAATACCTTTAAAGCATAAAGGAGAAAAGGATGCAAAAGAATTGAAATATACTAAAGATAGTAAAGAAAATAAAGATGTTAAAGAATCTGTTAAAAAATAATAATTATGAAAGTAAATATTTTTAATGAAACTAACTATGACATAAATATAAAATATTATAAATATTTTTTGTATCACTCGGTGAAGACTGCTGATATTGACGGTGATGTTAATTTACTTTTTTGCGATGATGAATATATAAAGAATCTTAATAAAGAATTTAGAAATAAAGATAAAGCTACTGATGTACTTACATTTCCTATGGGTGATATTAATGAAGGAGGTGATATCGTTATTTCTTATGAATGGGTGATAGCTAGATATAGTGAAGAAAAGATAAAAAAAACTATATTAAAATTAATTATTCATTCAATACTTCATTTAAAAGGAATACATCATAATTATAGCAGAAAATCATTAATGGAAAATAATAAGAAAATGAAAAAATTATATGAAAAGGTTATAAAATCAATAAAAGAAAATAGATCATAAATTTTAAGGATATATATAGAAATGCCAATAAATAAATTAATATCTAAAATAGTAAAGAAAAGAGACAATAATATTGAAAAAAATAATTATGTAAATTTATCAGCATTGACAGAAGCAGAAAGAGAAATTATAACAAACACTATAGAGTTAAAATCAAAAAGCGTAAGAGAAATAATGGTTCCTAGAGTTGATGTAGTGACGATACCGATAGAATCTTCTTATGATAAAGTGATAAAAGCATTTAATAAGGATAGAAATTCCAGAATTCCTGTATACAAAGACGGCATAGATGATATAGTTGGGGTTTTGTATGTTAAAGATTTGATTGATGCTGAAGAAAAAAATTTCTCACTTAAAAAAATTCTTCATAAACCTCTATTTGTTCCAATATCAATTTCATTAATGGAATTATTAAAAAATTTCAGAGAGAAGCAAATTCATATAGCGATGGTTGTTGATGAGTACGGCGGATTTTCTGGTATTGTTTCTATGGAAGATGTTCTTGAGCAGATTATAGGAGATATAAGAGATGAGTATGATGAAGAAGATGAAGAAGTAAAGAGCAATGATGACGGAACATATTTAGTTGATGCAAGAACTAGAATAGATGATTTCAATAAATATGAGATACTTCCTCCTATACCAGATGATGAGGCAGATACTGTCGGAGGATTTTTATTTTCATATTTGGGCAGACTTCCTAAAAGAAATGAGGATATAGAATATAATGGTTATTCATTTACTGTTGTTGGTAAAAGCGGAAATATTGTTACTAAAATAAGAATAGAAAAATTGAAAAAAGAAGATACAGAAAAGAATGAAAAGTAATTATATTGTTTAACTAATAACAATATAAAGCCCCGTCTGTTCTTTAGGCGAGGCTTTATTTTTTTATTATTGCTAATAAAAATTGTTAGTTTACAAGCCCTGCCATTCTTATGAATAGCAGGCACTCACAATTTTTATGTTTATTCTTCTAGATAAGCATAATGAAACTGGTATTCTTGCAATGGTGTTAATACATAATCTTTCAATCTTTTACTTACTAAAGTAGGATTTGAAGGATTGTATATAGGTATTAATAAATTATCTTCTGCTATCAATATTTTTTCAGCTTCATGCATAGCTTTCATTCTTATTTCCTGATTAGCAGAATTTCTTGCAGCTTCAATATAATTATCAAATGCTTTATTACTGTAGCTTGAACTATTTTGTGATCTGTAGCTTAAATAATTTTCTAAGAAAGTCATAGGATCGCTGTAATCACCAATCCATAAAGTTCTTATAAGCTGATAATTTTTTTCGCTTCTCATTTGCTGATAAGCTGCCCATTCCATAGAAGATATCTGTAAATCAACTCCTAAGTTTTCTTTCCACATTTGCTGAATTGCTTCTGCAACTTGTATATATACTAAATCTGCAGTAGTTTTGTATTCAAGTACAGGAAAGCCTTCTCCATTAGTATATCCTGCTTCAGCCATTAATTGTTTAGCCATTTCCACATTATTAGAGTAAGCCTCTTTTGATAAGTCTATATATTCTCCGCCATTTTCTCTGAAATCTCCTTTTACATCATAAGCACCTACTGGCACCCAAGCACTTGTAGGAGATTTAGCTGTGGGAACAACATTTTCTACTATATAATTTCTATCTATAGCTAAAGATAAAGCCTTTCTTATTCTTGTATCTTTTAATACTTCATTAGTGGCATTGATACCGAATGCAACAGTAGAAAAATACGGAGCAATATTAACTATGCCTTCAGATTTTAATTTTTCTAAATCCTGTTCTATAATATAAACAGAAAAGTCTAATGAACCGTCTTTAATTCCAGCCAATGCCAAAGTAGCATCTTTCATCATAACGAAAGTGATTTTTTCAGGCACTATATTATCTTTATTCCAATAATTAGTATTTTTTACAACAACTATTTTTTCGTCAGGGTTTCTTTCAGTCATAATAAAAGCACCATTCCCTATATAGCTTTCAGGGCTTAATGACCATTGATCGCTGTATTGTTCTATTATATCTTTTCTAACAGGGGCAAATATAGGATAAGTTAATATGTCTAAAAAATAACCTGTAGGAGCTTCTAAAGTTATTTCTAAAGTGTAATCATCAATAGCTTTTACTCCAAGCTGTTCTACAGGAAGTTCGCTTGATAATATTGGAACTGCATTTTTAATATATTCTATAAAAGAAGTATATTCAGCACCGCTTAAAGGATTTGCCGCTCTTTGTAAAGCATATACAAAATCATCAGCAACTACATCTTTACCATCAGACCATTTAGCATTTGTTCTTAAATTGAAAGTATATACAACCCCATCATCGGATACATTCCAGCTTTCACAAGCTCCAGCCTGCAAATTTCCTTCTTTATCCTTTGTTATTAAAGTTTCAAATACATGTCTTGGATATACGAAGTCATTTCCAGATAGGGTAGGGTCTATTGTTTTTGGTTCTTCGCCTGCATTAATGAATAATTCTTTAGGGTTTCTCGTTTTAGATGATGAGCATGATATTGCAAATATCATAATAAACGTTATTGAGATAAGTAGTATTTTTCTAAACATAGTATTTTCCTTAAAATATATTATTAGTTATCATAATACTATAAAATTTATATAATGCAATTATTTTTTACTAATAATAGTAATTTGTTTTTAATTAAAAATCAGTAAAAATTATTTTACTAAATATAGTAATTTTTTGTTTTTTAAATCAAAAATTAAATCGGAGAGATTATATGAAAAAATTAATTAGTATTTTGTTTATTTTGGTTTTATCCATTCCGCTTTATTCTCAGATTTCGAGATTTAAAAGACTCTCACCAGAGCAATTAACTAATCTTGCAAATCCTAGAAGACTTTCTCACAGAATATTTTATACAAAAGCTTCAAGCGGACCTAATGCTAAATGGTTTGATGCTGTTAAAGAAGGAAATCTTGATGAAATAAAGAAAATGGTTGAAGCAGGACAGGATATAGAGGTTCAGGATACATACAGCTTAAAACAAACTGCTTTAGGATGGGCTGCTTTTATAGGATATTTGGATGTTGTTCAGTATTTAGTATCTAAAGGTGCTAATCTTTATGCAGGGGACACTGCTGATGTTACAAGTGCTTTTAAGTCTGCTATACTTGGAGGAAATATAGAAGTTATAGAATATTTATATCCTTTATATAATGGAAAATTAGATCTTAATGAACAGGATAAAAGAGACGGAGAAACTATGCTTATGGTTGCTGCTGGAAACGGAAGAGAAGAGGCTGTGAAATTCTTATTAGATAAAAAAGTTGATGTAAATATAGTGAGCAAACAGTTAAATAAATCCGCTTATACTTATGCATGCGAATCAAGAAATCAGAATATTATTAAAATGATATCAGATGCCGGCGGAATTAATGTACGTACCGGAAAGGCTTCTTGTCAATAATAGCAATAATAATTACATTACTAAATAAGGGGCTTGATTAAAGCCCTATTTTTATTTATACTAAAAATTTTTAAGTTTGTCAATTTTTTTGTTGTTCTTTTTCCCACTGCATACGCTCTGCGGACTTCGTCAAGAACCTTATATCCTCGATAAACTCGAATACACTACGCAAAAGTTCAAGATAAAATTAGTGCTAAATCATACTAAAATTGTTTTACATGTAATATAAATTATCAGTTTAAGCTCAAATTAGCCCTTCGCCTGCCATAGGCACACTTCGTAAGGCGGGCTTCGCCTGTGGTATACCTAAAGGTACTTCCTTCGGTCACAAAAGAAGTAGGTGGCTGCACGCCGTGTACTTCGTAAGGGTAAATCCCTTCAGATATTTAAATTTTAAAAAAATTATTTCTGACAAAATATAGTTGTTTAGGTATATACCCTCATTAATTTAATAAAATTCTTTACGATAATACTACTATGAATAACAAAAACCGTTTTATTATATTTTCCACAGTTATTATTGTTTTGATAATAGTATCTTTTTCATCTCTTATAGTTACAGCAAATATGAGAGTTTCTGAAACTATAGTGAGAGAGAGCGAATCAAATAATGCTCAAAATCCTAGCAAGAAATTTAACGATATAATAGAAAATAGAAAAGTAAGAATACTTATAGATCCTGGGCATAATGCAGCTACTAAAGGTGCTTTGGGTTATTTAGGATATGAATATTATATGAATTTGAGAGTAGCAAGAGAATTAGCTAAGATACTTTCAGAGGATGATAGATTCGAGTATTTTTTAAGCAGAGAAGGTGCATATTACAGCAGACCTATAAAAGAATATATGACTAATAATTATGAGGAGCTTTTAGGTATATATAATACTAAAGTAAAAGGCGAGGAGAGAACTGGAAATTTAACTAGATATCAGACTTTAGAATTATATGCTATAAGACACTATGCCATAGATAATAATTTTGATTTGCTTTTAAGTATACATTTCGATTATATGCCTTATATAAGCAGAAGAGCTAAAACTTCAGGTTTTCATGTTATAGTGAGTCCTTATAATAGAGAATTCCCTGCTTCTATGCAGGTGGCTTATAAATTATCTGAAAGAATGCAGGAAAAATATAAAATTTCTCCTATAATAGGGCATGACAGGGTTCTTCCTAATACTGTTTGGAAATTTTATGATAAAGAAGAGCTTATTGATAATGCTATATCATTAAGAGGATTAATAGTTATAGGCGATGCTTTTGAAAATGCATATAATAAACAGGAAATAAAAAAAGATGTTCCTTCCGTACTTATAGAATCTGGTTTTATACATGAATGGCAGTTTGGAAGCAATAAAGCTGTAAAAGAATTGGCTAATCAAATGTATTTGGCTTTAGTTGATATATATACTACAAAATAAACTATTTAACTGTTATTATTATTGATTAAAAATCAATATTTTGTTAAAATAACTCTAAAATAGGCAGTAGTAGAATTATGTATATAAAACCTAAAAAAAAGAAAAATAATAATAGTAAATATTTAAATAAAAAAGAAAATTTTTTGCATTTATTTTTTAGTAAAATAGGTAAATTTCTCACTCATAGAATTTACTTTATGTTTATACCGCATTCTAAAAAGAAAACCAAAACCTTATCGCTTCCCGTATATTCTATTATAATAATAGTATTAATAATTTCATTATCGCTTCTTACAACTTTTTCTTTCCTTACAAAAAATACTGTTTTGGCAAGTAAAACTGAGGTATTAAGCGGAAGTTATAAGGATAAATTATCAGAAATAAACTCTCTTGAAAATATATTTAGTTCTGTAGTTACTAATGATTATTACAGGAATGATATGTCAAATATTGCTTCTCTTATTAAAGCTGAAACAAATAATATAAATTTAGCTACAAATTATGCAGATAATATTTTGCTTATGAATTTAAGAGCAGAAGAATTGGAAAAATTGAAATTGTATTTAGATGAATTAAAGGCTAATATAACCTCAAAAAATAATGCATTAGAACCTATACCTTCAATACTTCCTATAGATTCCAGATATGCTGTTATATCAAGACCTTATCAGGAAGGCTCTATCGTATCAAAAGGAATAGGCTTTGAAACCATTGCAGGAACTTTGATTAGAGCTACAGCTTCTGGTACTGTTAATGATGTATCTTATGATAAGGATACAGGATTTACAATTACAATTTATCATAGATTTGGTATTATTACTAGATACAGCGGACTTGCTACTTCTTTAGTGTCGGAAAAAATGGATGTAGAAAAAGGGGAAATATTAGGAAATGCTAAAACAGGTGTTTTTGAGTATGAATTAAGAATAGCTACAGAATATGTTAATCCATTAATATTTACAACAGTGGAATATGAATGAATATAACTGAAAATAAAAAATTACAAGATGGAATTAAATATGCAGCACTTGGTGTTGAGTTTGGGAGCATGGTATTGGGTTTAACTTTTGTAGGTTATTATGCTGATAAACATTTTAACAGCAAGCCTTTATTTACAATAATAGGCATATTTGTGGGATTTGTCTCGGGAATTTATAGGCTTTATAAAATATCTAAGACTTTCGACAAAATGAATAAAAATAAATAAGGAGGCAAAAATGAAACCTATAATAAATAGTTTATTAGATACAGATTTATATAAATTCACTATGCAGCAATGTGCTTTGAGACAATTTTCTGATGTTTGGGTTCGTTATGTTTTTAGAAGTAGGAATATTTTGGAATGGACTGAAGATATGCATAAGGAGCTTTTAAAACAGATAAAATATTTTTGTGATTTAACTTTCAGAAAAGATGAATTGGAATATTTAGCTTCTTTAAGATTCATAAAAAAAGATTATATAGAATTTCTAAAATTATATAAACCTTTAGCTGAACATATAAAAGCATTATTTGATGATAATAAATTAACTGTAGAAATAGAAGGACCTTGGTATCAGACTATTCTTTGGGAAATACCTGTACTTGCTATGATCAGTGAAATTTATTATACTTACACCGTTTGCAAAGATGATAATGGAAAAAGAGCTTATGAACAGGCTGAAATTAATTTAATAAAAAAAATAGATGAAAAATTACTTCCTATACATAAATCGGATAATGGATTTAGATTTTCAGAGTTTGGTACTAGAAGAAGATTTTCTTTTGATTGGCAGAGAAAGGTTCTTGATATATTAAAAGATAAACTTCCTGCTGAATGCTTAGTGGGAACAAGTAATGTATATTTTGCTAAAACTTATAATTTGCTTGCTGTTGGTACTAATGCCCATGAATATTATCAAATAGGGCAGGCATTGGATAAGGTAAGGCTTGCAGAAAGTCAGAAGTTTATGCTTCAGTCTTGGGTTAATGAATATAGGGGAGATTTGGGAATAGCTTTATCGGATACTTTAGGAACTGATAAATTCTTAAAAGATTTTGATTTATATTTTGCAAAACTTTATGACGGAATAAGGCATGACTCTGGGGATCCTTTTGTTTGGGGGCGTAAAGTTATAGATCATTATAAAAATCTTAGGGTAAATCCAAAAACTAAAACATTGCTATTTAGCGATAGTCTTAATTTTGATAAGGCTTATAATATATACAAAGAATTCAAAGATGAAACTAATGTTACATTTGGTATAGGTACTTATATCACAAATGATTTTGAGCCTGTTGCAAAGCCTTTAAATATAGTGATGAAACTTCAAAATGTTAATGGAAAGCCTGTAGCAAAATTATCTGATGATGAAGGTAAAACTATATGTGAAGATGAGGCATTTTTAAGTTATTTAAAAATCGTTGCAAAAGAATAATTATTAACGCACGGTGAGTGAAGCATTATATATTATTTAAATTAAAATTGGGGATAAACATATATCATAAAAATTATTCTTCGTGCGTTGTGTTTATCATAAATTTAAAAAAATTTGGGTGGGTGTTATAAATTCTAATTAAGCAATAAAGAAACAAAAAATAACAAATTCAAAGTAAATCAAAAAGTCTTAAAGGGTGGGGAGTGAAAGTAAGTTTTAAAACTTTATTACATATTCCGCCCTTTATATTTTTTAATCAATTTATTAATTTTAACTTTTTTATATTTAAAGTTTAAACTATTAAAAGCATGCCCGCCCTAGATTTTATTAGATTAACAATTTTTTAAACGCACGTTAAAATAACTTTTAATATATTATACAAATTAAAATTTTTACTTAAATATATTTTAAAAGATTTATTTTGCGTGCGTTAGAATAAATCTTTTAATTATTGTAATTCTTCTATTTTTTCAGAAGCCTTATTATTATATGGATCTATTTCTAATAATTTTTTATATGAATTAATAGCATTATTTTTATCGTTAAGTTTTATATATAAATCAGCCTGTTTCTCTAAATGATATATATCCGGAGTTTCATTATATATTTCTATAGCTTTTTTGTATGCTTCATTTCTTTTTTCTATATTTCCTAATTTTTCATATAAATTTCCAACATTTTCAAAACTGTAAGCATCATTTTCTGTATTATATATTTCTATAGCTTTTTCGTATGCAAAATTTCTATCATTTAATTTATCTAATTTTTCGTATAAATCTCCTAATGCAATATATGCTTCAATATTATTTGAATCTTTTTCTATGACTTTTTTTAATATTTCTATGGATTTATTATATTCTTTAATGTCTTCATATAATGCCGCTATTGAAATGTAATAACTGAAATCATTAGGATTTATTTTTATAGCTTGACTGTATATTTTTATAGCTTTATCATATTCTTTAATTTCTTTATACAATTCAGATAAATAATAGTAGTATTGATTATTTTCAGGATTTTCTTTTATTATATCATTATATGCTTTTATTATTTCTTTATATTGATCAATATTATTATCTTTATTATAAAACTTTGTTATTCTGCTCCATATAGAAGGATTAATTTTTATATATTTTTTATATAGATTTTCAGCCTCTTCATCATTTCCAATTTTTATGTATATCTTTGCAAGAGAATCTATTGCCGCAGAATAAAAATCTTCTAATTCGCTGTAATAATCTATTTTTAATAGTTCTTGATATGTATTTATAGCTTCATTATATTGTTTATTTTTATCATAAGATAATGCCAAATAATGAATAATTTCATTATTATTATCATTTTTAAAGTTTTCCAAAGATTTTTGAAGATATTTGATAGCCTCATTAAAATTTTCAGTTTTTAAATATTCTTTTCCTAAAGTAAATGCATAATATTGTTTATTATTATTAACTTCTGATGTATAGTTTATTTCATAAGCTTTTTTGTAGGCAATAGAAGCATCAGTGTAATTTCCTATATTATCGTATATTTCTCCAATCAAAAACCAATATTCAGAATCTTTATTGTTTATTTCTATTGCATTTTTTATATTTTTTAAAGCATCATTAATAATATTACAAGAATAATATACACATGCTATCCAATATAATGCTCTGTCATTTTTGCTGTCTAATTCAATTATTTTTTTTAGTATTTCAATGCTGTTTTTAGAATCAAAATTAAGATAGTATGCTTTTGCTAAGAGGAATAATTTTTTTATATTTTTCTCATCATTTTTTAAATATTCTTGCAATATATTTATAATATTGGAATATTCTTTATTATATATAAATTCTTTTTCATCACTTTCAGAATCATCACTATAGAACTCATTATCATTGAGTATTTCTTCAATTCTTTCTAAAGTATAATATTCTTTTTTATGTGAACTCATTTTATTCCCCCCTATTGTGTATTAATTGTTTGTATAAAAACTACTAATAGAGAACAATTTTATACTTTAATTTTGTTTAAAGGAAATACATATAATTAAGTATATAGTAATTTTAACATATTTTTATGTTTATTTCAATTATAATTATATGATAATATCTATAGAGAAGAATAAAAAAGTATTAAACAAATTTTAATTATACCGAAAATACTTATAAGAAATATTAAAATTTTGGAGGAATACGCCTTATGATGCGTTCATTATTTGCCGGCGTGTCTGGTTTACAAAATCATCAAACTCGAATGGATGTAGTAGGAAATAACATAGCAAATGTTAATACATACGGATTTAAAAGAGGAAGAGTTACTTTTAAGGATATGATAAGCCAATCTTTAAGCGGAGCAGCTAAGCCGCAAGAAGATAGAGGCGGTATCAATCCTCAGCAGGTAGGCTTAGGTATGATGGTTGCAACTATAGACACTATACATACTCAAGGTGCTTTACAAGTTACAGGTGTAAACACTGATTTAGCTATTCAGGGCGAAGGTTTCTTTATTGAAAAAAGAGGCAATAATTCTTATTATACAAGAAATGGTGCTTTTTCTTTAGATAAAGACGGATATTTAGTAAACCCTTCTAATGGTTATAAAGTACAAGGTTGGAATGCAGTACTTAATCCGGAAACAGGAGAAATGGATTTAAATACTGCTGCTGGTGTAGAAGATGTTATTATACCGGTAGGTTCAAAAGATCCTGCAAGAGCTACAGCTAATACAAAATATTTCTGTAACTTACAAAAGAGCGGAGAGACACATCAATCAGATTTAACTATATACGATTCTACAGGAATACCTCGTCAATTAAGGGCAACTTTCACTAGAACAGATGTTAACAGATGGGATATGGTAATAGATATACCAGATGCTACAGAAGGAAGTGTAAGTGTATCAGCTGGAGATCCAGTGGAAGGCGGCGGAAATAATACTTTTCAATTAGTATTCAATGATGCCGGTTCTTTGATTTCAGTAAGTGACGGAACTAACACACAAACAGAAGGCGTATTAATGCCTAATGTATCTTTCACTTATCAAGGAACAGAAGGTGAAGTAAATCAAACTATTAACCTTACTTTAGGCGAAGTTGGTTTATTTAATGGTATTACACAATTTGAATCACCATCAACAACTAAAGCTATAGAACAAGATGGTTATACTATGGGTATGCTAGAAGGTTTCAGCTTTGATGACAGCGGTCAGATTACTGGTGTATTCACTAATGGAAACAGAAAAACTTTGGGTCAGGTTGCTTTAGCTAAATTTAATA
>CASGDY010000048.1 GCA_949300355.1 uncultured Brachyspira sp. | reverse complement strand
ATAATTCTTTATAAAACTTATAATGACTCATTTTTATAATTTAATATTAAAACAATTCTGAATATGATTTTTTTAAATATTTTTAAAACAAGTCTAACATAAAAAGCTAATATAATTTTAAAAAAAATGTAAATTTTTAGTAAAAAACTAGTAAAATTAATTGACATAAACTGAAAATTATACTATAATAATAAATGTAAAGATAATTTACCTGATACGAAATTGTTTTTACAAAATAAAAAATAGGAGAAATATTATGACTATGAAAAAAGCTTTATTTATACTTTTTGTTTCAGCAATGCTTACAGGTTCATTGTTTGCTCAATATGACGGATATTATGATAATAATAATCAAGGCGGTCAAGGAGGATACCAAGACCCTTATGGACAGCAAGGCGGACAAGGTGGTTATCAAGACCCTTATGCTCAGCCTCCTGCACAGGATCCTTATGCTCAGCAAGGTGGTCAGCAGCAATATGGATACGGAGTTCAATTATCTTCTATCCCTCAGAACGCTCAGAACTTTATAAAACAGTATTTTGCAAATGTAAAAGTTACTTTCATTGAAAGAGATTGGGAAGATATTGAAGTATATTTAGAAAATGGAACTCAAATAGATTTCTTCCCTAATGGTGATTGGAAAGAAGTTAAAGGCTATGGAAATATACCTAATACTATATTGCCTGCTAATGTTATGAATACAGTAAAAAGAACTTATCCTAATGCTGCTATAGTGAAAATAGAGAAACAGTTCACTATATTTGAAATAAAATTGAATAATATGATGGAATTATATGTTGATAACAATGGTCAGTTGTTAGGTCAAAAATGGGACGATTAATACAAATAATTTATAATAAAAAATAAAATTTAAATTAAAAAAAGGAGAAAATATGAAAAAAATACTTTGTTTATTAGTGGCTTTAACAGTTTTAAGTACTTCAGCTTTATTTGCTGATTGGTATGTACCTCTTAATCAAGTTCCTCAGGCTGTAATAGCAACAGCTAAAAGAACTTATCCTCAGGCTCAGATTTGGGCAGTAGAGATGGAGCATTACAATGTATATAAAGTAAAAATGAATAATATGATGGAATTATACATTGACAAATCAGGTCAGTTATTAGGTCAGGAATGGGACGATTAATATAAATAAACTTTAATATAAAACTCGAACAAGGGATATTAATAAAAATCCCTTGTTCTTTTTTTTAACTTAATATTTAAATAAAATTATATTGACATCACTTCTATAATTATGTAAACTATAATATGTTTGCTAAATTACAGAAGGTATTTGTATAATGGTTATAGTGAAAGTAAATGATTTAATGCAAAAAGTATATGATAAATTCAAAGCAGCAGGAGTATCAAATGAACAGGCTGCTATAGTAACAGATTTATTAATTTACGCTGATCTAAGCGGTATACATTCTCATGGAGTTTTAAGAGTTGAACATTATATAGAAAGAATAAAAGCGGGCGGAATAAATTTAAATTCAAAATTCAATATAGAAGAAAAAAGACCATCTTTTGCATTAATGGATGCTGACGGCGGATTCGGACATGTTGCAACGCAGTATGCTATGGAATGGGCTTTAGAAACAGTTGAAAAACAGGGTTCATGCGGGTGCTTTAGGCTATTATAATAAAATGGCTATACATCAAAATAAGGTTTCTTTAATAATGGTTAATACTGATCCTTGTGTTATACCTTTTGGCGGAAAGAGACCATTTTTTGGAACTAATCCTATAAGTTATGGATTTCCTGCAAAAAAAGATTTTATACTTGGAGATATGGCAACAAGCGAGGTATCACTAGGACGCATATTTACTGCTCGTGAAAACAATGAAACAGTGCCTATGCATTGGGGGGTTGATGAGAATGGTAATCCTAGTTCAAATCCTAATGAAATAAAATATGTTGTTCCCTTCGGAGGAGTTAAGGGATATTTAATAATGACTATGGTTGAGGCATTTACTGGGCTTTTGATAGGACAGGTATATTGCAATAATTTAGTGAAAATGTATGGTGATATGGACAAAAAAAGAAATCTTTCTACATTTATACTCGTTGTTGATCCTGCTGTTTATAATGATTTAGATACTTATTTAAATACTGTTCAGTCATTCATTGATGATATAAGAAAAGAGCCTGCTTTAAAAGAAGGAGAAACTATATCAATTCCGGGTGAGAGAAAAGAGGCTTGTTCTGCCGACTACTTAAAAAATGGAATACCTTTGTCTGAACATGTTTATAAATATATTTTCGATAAATAAAATTTTGGGCTTTATTAAATGAGTGATTTATATAATATTCTTTCAAGAGAATTTGAAAAATTAAAAAATGAAAAAGAAGCTGTTTTCATGGCTAAGTATATGAAAAACAATTTTGAGTTTTTAGGTATTCATTCAAAAGAGAGAAAAGAAGCTCAGAAAAAAGTATTCAAAGCTATTCCAAAAGATGAAAAAGAGTTTATTGATTTTAGCTTCACAGATAAATGCTATGATAATAAATACAGAGAATTTCAATATGCTTCTTTAGATTATTTAAATTCAAAAAAGAAATATTTAAATAAAACTCATATAGAAAAATTAAAAGAATATGCTCTTACAAAATCTTGGTGGGATAGCATAGATTGTTTGGACAGGATAATTGGAGCAATTGCTTTAAGAGATGAGTCTGTCAATAATATACTTTTAGAATGGTCTTTATCTGATAATATTTGGCTTAGGCGAATAGCTATAGATCATCAGCTTTTAAGAAAAAATAAAACAAACACTGAATTATTAGAAAAAATAATCATAAATAATCTAAACAGCAAAGAGTTTTTTATAAACAAAGCAATAGGGTGGTCTTTAAGGGATTATAGTAAAACTAATCCTGATTGGGTTCATGATTTTGTAGAGAGGCACAAGGAAAACATGGCTAATCTCAGTATCAAGGAAGCAAGCAAGTATATTTAATTTATTATTGTTGCTAGTGATAAACTCATAATTATAAATTTCAGTACATGTCCAAGTGCTGATTAGATTTTAAATCTTTTTAACGCACGGTAAACAAAATTAACAATATAATAAAATTTGAGTTGCAAATAAATCTGTATATATAGCTTTGCTCTGCGTGCGGTGAATACGCTACAAATTTAAAAAAATCTTGGGTGGGCGTTAACAATTATGTTTAAACTTTAAAAAATAAAAAATCATAAATGTAAATTAAAATAATAAGTATAGAGGGTGGGCAAATGTAATTAAGCTTTAAAACTTTATTTACATACCCCCCCTTAAAGTTTATTGCTTTATTTTGAATTATAATATTGATTTCTTATTGTTGCTAGTAATAAACTCACTAAATAGCACCCGCCCAAATGTTGATTAGATTTAAAATTTATTTAACGCACGGTAAAAAAAAATTAACAATATGATAAATTTAAATTTCAAATGAATCTATATATTTAGTTTTATTCTGCGTGCGGTGAATGCATTATAAATTTAAAAAAATCTTGGGTGGGCGTTAACAATTTCTTTTAAACATCAAAGAAATAAAAAGTCATAATTTCAAATAAAAATAATAAGCATAGAGGGTAGGATTTTTAATAATATTAACTTGAAAATACTAAAAAACGAAATATAATTATTTTTATAATAAAAAATTATTTGAGGTAAAATATGTCATCATCAGAAAAATATTATAAAGAAGGTATTAATTATCATAAAGAGAGAAAATACAAAGAAGCTATAGAATCTTTTGATAAAGCAATAGAGTTAGACCCTAATTATAGTAATGCTTATTATAACAGAGGAGTATCTAAGGAAAATTTAGGACAGTATAAAGAAGCTATAAAAGACTATGACAAATCAATAGAGTTAGACACTAATAATAGTGATGCTTATAATAATAGAGGAATTGCTAAATATAATCTAGGACAGTATAAAGAAGCTATAAAAGACTATGATAAAACAATAGAGTTAGATCCTAATGATAGTGATGCTTATAATAACAGAGGAATTGCTAAAAAAAATTTAGGACTGTATGAAGAAGCTATAAAAGACTATAACAAAGCAATAGAGTTAAAGCCTAATTATAGTGATGCTTATAATAACAGAGGAATTGCTAAAAAAAATTTAAGACAGTATGAAGAAGCTATAAAAGACTATGATAAAGCAATAGAGTTAGACACTAATAATAGTAATGCTTATAATAACAGGGGACTTGCTAAAGGAAATTTAGGACAATATAAAGAAGCTATTAAAGATTTTGATAAATCTATAGAGTTAAACCCTAGTTATAGCGATGTTTATAATAACAGAGGAGTATCTAAAGAAAATTTAGGACAGTATAAAGATGCATTAAAAGATTATAAAAAGGCTTTGGAATTAGATTCTAATAATAACATAGCTAAAAATAATATAAAAAATCTTCAAAATAAATATGGTTTGAAATGACTTTACGCACGGTAAACAAAATTAACAATACGATAAAATTTAAATTTCAAATAAATCTGTATATATAGCTTTATTCTCCGTGCGGTGAATGCAATTACAAATTTAAATACAACTTGGGTGGGCAGCAAAAATAACAGAGAAAGTAAAAAAGAAATAAAATATTATAATTTCAAATTAAAGTAATAAGTCTAGAGGGTGGGCAGATGAAAATAAGTTTTAAAAATTAATTACATACCCCACCCTTTAAAGTTTATTGCTTCATTTTGAATTATAACATTAATTATCTTTATAGTTTAATTAGAATTTGTTAGCACCCGCCCAAGCTTTATTTAAATTTTTTGCTTTACTCAACGCACGATTAAGTAAATTTGTAATATAATAAAATTTGAAATTATAATAAAACTATATTTATAGCTTTACTATACGTGCGGTTAAAAAATAATAAATTTAATTTTCATATATGATTTTTCAAAACTACATAAAGAATAAATTTTTTTTATTTTTCTTCTAAAAAATTTTGTGTTTTTTAGAATATTTTTAAAAATTTTTTTTATATTTAACTTTGTAAAAATATAATTAAAAGTAAATTGCGGAGAAGTTAATGAAAAGAGGATTAATGTTCAAGTTTTTGAGTATTTTTTCTATATTTCTTTTTGCAGCATTTTTAGCAATATTATTTATATACAAACCAATATATAAATCAAAATTCTTAAAGGAAAAATACTTTCAAACTCTAAACTCAAAAAACGAAACAGAAGCATATGTAAAGGAAATAAAAAACACAGTCAATTTGATAGTTAATAATTTAGAAGCTAATCCGGATTTAGAAACATTCGGAAATTTTATAACAAATGTTCAAAAAACAGGATCAGGTTATTTAAACATGTATTTTGGTGATACTGTACCATATTCAGAAGGCGGAATATATATAAATACTTTAGAAGAATATCCGCGTACATATAATCAAACTTCAAGACCATGGTATAAAGATGCTGTAGCTACAAATGATATTGCAATAAGCGATCCATATATAGACTTTGCTGTTAATGAACTTACAGTTACATTCAGTAAGGCTATATATACAAATGGAAAATTAAAAGGAGTATTTGCTATAGACTTTGCTGATATGAATAGCATTATGAAAGATATAAAAGAAAATTTTGATGAAAGTTTTTATATAGTATCGCCTAACGGAATATATATGACTCATGAAAATAGCGATTATATTTTAGAGGAAAATAATAATTTATTTACAGATCCTATTTTTAGTTCTTTCAAAGGCAATCTAATATCGCATGTAGGAGAAGTGAAAATTGTAGGCAATCAATGGTATGCTGTACAAAAAACGGATAATGCTCCATGGATATTAATATTCAAAGGAGATGCCAGCGAATTAAATAATCAATTTATGATTTTAATGCTTGTGATATTTGTTGTGATGGTTATTCTTTTGTTCCTTGAAGGATTTTTAGTTTATAAAATAGTAAAGCCATTAAAGAATACAATAAAGATTATAGATTTGATGAAGGAAGGTAATTTTAATAGCGTATTTAATAAAGAAGATTTAGCTTTGAAAGATGAGTCAGGACATTTGGTTAATTCTGTTAATGATATGCAAAACAAAATATCATCTATAGTATCAGAAATAAAAATGAATATGGCTTCTATTAATAATTCAAGCGGGCAAATATCAAATGGTATAGATAATTTATCTGATAGAACATCTTCACAGGCAGCAGCTATAGAACAAGTAACTGGTGCTATAGAAAATTTATTTTCTTCTATATCGGAAACATCAAAGCATACTAATGATGTAAAAGAGATGAGTAATAAAGTAGCGGATTCTACAAAGCTTGGAGTTGAGGCTGTAACACAAATTTCAAATAATATGATTGATATATCAGAGTCTAGTAAAGAAATATCAGATATAATAAAGCTCATACAATCTATAGCATTTCAGACAAATATACTTGCCTTAAATGCTGCTGTGGAAGCAGCCAGAGCCGGAGAACAAGGTAAAGGTTTTGCAGTTGTTGCTACAGAAATACGTTCGCTTGCTCAAAATGTTAATGATGCTGCCGGAAAAATTACTACTATAATAGAAAATACTGTTGCCAAAATAGAAACAGGTGATGAATCTGTTAAACATTCTTTGGAAATACTTTTAAATATAGAATCTTCAGCAAATGAAGTTTCAGAGGTTTTAACTAATCTGTATAATGCTGTTTCAGAAGAGGAAGGAAGCGTAAAAGAAATTGCACTTGCTATAAATGAATTAAATAAAATCACTCAGGAAAATTCTGATTTAGTTCATAATAGTGCTATTTTAGGAAGAGAAGTTGCTAATAATACAGAAAGCGTCTATTCAGAATTAGAATATTTCAAATTACATAAAATAGGATAACAGCAAAATAGATAATCATATAGTGCATATAGAAATGCATTATATGATTATAATATATTAGTTTCATCATCATCCATATTTCTTCTATGATCTTTATTATCTCTATCGTCCATATTAAGACTTAATATTCTAAGACCTTCAGTGCCAAGTACAGATTTTAATGCTATTAAAAATGCTGTATCTCTGCTTGATGCAATATTGCTTTTATATAGTTTCATAGCATATCTAGCCATATTAATACCATCTCTTACAGAAAAAGAAGCATTATTAATATGTGATTTTTGTAAGAATCCTACAGTAATTTTTAATATCTCATCATCAGCGAAAGGAAGATTCATTTTCAATATATCATACTCCTCTTTAACATCAGGGAAAGGAAGTTCTATTGTAGGCTGTAAACGTGAGTGAATATATTCAGGAAGCTCAAAAGTGCTGGCATCATCATTCATAGTAACTATTACTCTAAAGTCTGGGTGTGCTTTTATTTTTATTCCAGCTATTACGCTTTCTACATATCTTCTGTCATCAAGAAGCGGAGCAAGCGAAGCCCAAGTCTTCTCACTCATTCTGTTTCCTTCATCAAGTATAGCTACTCCTCCTTTTATCATGGCAGTAACCAAACTAGAAGCATGATAACTTATTTTATTGTTTTCAGATATTACAGGAATAATTATTAAGTCTTCCGGTCTTGTATCTACAGTGCATTGAAAAATATAAACATCTCTATTAAGAAGCTCTTTTCCTACATAATATGAAAGAGTAGTTTTTCCAGCCCCCGGTTTTCCTACGATTCTAGGGTTTAGAGGTATATCATCTTCTGAAATTAAATGCCAAGAAGCCATTATCTGTCTTACTAAATCATTCTGTCCTGTCCATTTTATATTCAAATTATCCGGATGAGATAATGTAAGTTCAACATTTTCTATTTGCACTTTTTCCATATTTAAGCCTCTTTTTTAAGAAATTTATAGTTAATCAATGATATTATTAATTTTATAAAAAGTCAATTATTTATAATAATTTTGATGATTTGTATTGATTTATTGGCATTAATTTATATATTAACAGTTATAAGTATAATAGTTAAGGGTGTGTATATATGTTTAGGAATTCTTTGTATGTATTTATTCTTATTATGTTACTTATCTCATGTAAGAATAATAATCAAAATAGTTCATCAGAAAAAAATAAAAATGGTTCTGAAATAGAGGAATCTAAGTTCTATTTGCTTGAAGGAAACATATCCGGAGAAAAGGCTGATATGTATCTTTATGTAAATGAAAAAAATAAAAAAATAAGCGGCTATTATTATACAAAAAATAAAAAATTAGTTATTACAGGCAGTATTAATAATAATAAATTAAATATGCAGGAAGTTGATGAAAATAATAATATGCATGCTTCTATAGTTGGTAATTTAAGCGATGATATAGTATTAAGTGCGGAAATAAGATATGAAGAATTAGAGGAAGTTAAAGATATGGAGTTTTCATTAAATAGAAATCTTCCTGTATATTATGCTGATATAGTTGATTATTATAAAAATGAAAGCATAAGCAATTCTATATTCTCTTATCATAGAACTTTACTTTTATTTAGTAAGAGTAATGATATGAATTCTGTTGATATGGAGTCATCTATAAATTATGTTAAAGAGGAATGTGATAATTATTATAATGAATGGAAAGGACTTCTATATGTAGGTGCAAGTAATACCACTTATGAAATAGATAATACAATTAATGTTGGATATATAGACAGCCGAATAATAGCACTCGATAATTATTCATCTATGTATACAGGCGGAGATTATACTGCAAAGGCTAATATTCAGGAAGTATTTTCATTAGAAAGTTCTAATCTTATCACTATAAGAGATTTAATATCAGACTTTAATAATGCTGATTTAATATCATTAATGAGAGATAAAATATTAAAAACAGGTTCTGCCAGAGAAGATTATTATGAATTTAATTCTATAACATTGGAAAGCTCATCTTTTAGAGTGCTTCCTAATTCTATAAATTTTGTATGGCAGGCTAATGATATATCTCCATATACAGTAGGTATAACAGAGATAAGCTTTACATTTGAAGAATTAAAACCTTATGTTAAAGAGGACTCCCCTTTATATTATTTATTTTTATAATTTTTTTATTAAATTTAGGCTTAAATTAATAAAAAAATTTGTTTAACTATTAGCATAAAGACAATAAATTAATAGGAGTTTTAATATGTCAGGAAATGCTAATATTGTAGTAATAGAAGGAAGATTAACAAAAGATCCAACTTATATGAAAACTAAAAATGGAAAATCTCTATGCAAATTTTCTATAGCTAATAACAGATTCTATTATACAAATGGAACTTTGCAAAAGGAAGTATATTTCTTTGATTTAGTTACTTGGGGATATAATGCAGATAGGGCAGCGGTTAGTTTATTTAAAGGAAGACATGTACTTGTAAGCGGAGAATTAAGGCAAAATATTTATACAGCAAAAGACGGTACTAAAAAAAGCTCTATTTATATACTAGCATTAGATATAAAAAATTTAGATAAGAAATCCATAGGAAATACTTCTTATACAAAGACTGCCAATAATCAAATAGTATCAGATTTTATTGAAGAGAATCTAGAGGAAGTATTTTAGAGTCTTTTATAGTATTTAAAATTTCATCGCAGATTGATTTTTGATCTTTAGAGGCATCTATATGATGTATATATGAGGCGTTAAAAGAATGAAATATTTTATCAACCTCTTCTAAATAATGTTTGTTTTCAAATCTATCTACGAATCCTCTTTTTTCCATGATTCTGTTTAAAGCAGTTTCTATATTAAGATGGAGTATAAATACTAAATCAGCTTCTAATATAAAATCTTTATGCAGATTGTATATATATTCTTTATCAATTCCTTTAGCACCTTGATATGCTATAGATGAATACATATACCTGTCTAATACTATTACATATCCGTCATTAATAGCAGGTTTTATCATATGTTTTATATGTTCTTTTCTATCGGCTATAAATAATGATAATTCCTCTTCAGGTTTTAAATCTTTGGAGAGCATGCTTTCTCTCAATTTAGAACCATAATAGGCATGAGTCGGCTCAAAAGTATATATAGATTTTATTCCAATACTATTCAAAGCATCAGTGAGCATCATACCAATGCTTGATTTTCCTGAACCATCAATACCTTCTAATACTATTAATTTTCCTTTCATATTATTTTTTCCTAAATTATATTTACACCCTACCCATATTATAAATATAACAATTATTAAGAATAAATCAATATATTTTTATCTTATTTTAAGAGTTGCTATACCAATAAGAGCCATTATGATTCCTATAATATAGAATCTAAATACAACTTGAGTTTCTTTCCAGCCCGATTTCTCAAAATGATGATGTAAAGGAGCCATTTTGAATATACGTTTTTTATTAAAGAATTTATAAGAAAATACCTGTAAAACTACACTTAAAGCCTCTGCTACATAAACAGCACCTATTATAACAAGAAGTAATTCATGTTTTATAAATAAGGCTATAATACCCAAAACTCCGCCCAAAGATAAACTTCCAACATCTCCCATAAATACCTGAGCAGGATGAGCATTAAACCATAAGAATCCTAAACCGGCACCTATTAAAGCTCCTACAAAAACAGTAACCTCTCCTGCATCTGATATGAAAGGTATTTTTAAATAAGTTGCTATGAGGGAGTTTCCTGATACATAAGAGAGAACAGCCAAAGCCATAGACATTATTATTAATAGCCCTATGGCAAGTCCGTCAAGTCCATCGGTTAAATTTACAGCATTACTCATACTCACTACTACAAATGTAGCAAATGGTATATACAAAATTTTTAAGTCTATATATATTGTACTTGCAAATGGCAGAAATATAGTAGAAGAAGGAACTTGTGCCACTTTTACAGCTTCTAATACACCTATGCCTTGATTGAGTTCAAATGTCATTAAGAATGTTGATTTATCAAAATAGTATAAATAAACGCCTATTATAATTCCCACAAAAGTTTGAAAAAATATTTTATATTTTCCCGGAAGCCCTTTTGAGTTTTTATATTTTATTTTTAGAAAATCATCTAAAAAACCTGCTATTGAAAGTATTGCCAATGATAAAGTGAGAAGTATGATTTTTAAATTATCTAATTCAGCCCATAACAGCACGCTAATCAATATGCTTCCTACTATAAATATACCGCCCATAGTAGGTGTACCTGTTTTTACTAAATGTGTTTCAGGTCCGTCATCTCTTACTACTTGTCCGAAATTTAATTTTCTTAATTTCTCTATAATATTTGGGGCAAATAATAGAACTAATATTAAGGCAGTAGCTACAGCACCTGCAGTTCTGAATGTAATATATCTAAATAGGTTAAAACCAAAAAATGATTCTCTTAATGGGTAAAAAATTTGATACAACATAATTATTTACAACCTTTATATAATTGAAAAAGTTAAATATTTATTTTATATATACTATTATATATATATTGTTTTGTCAATTAAAAATATTATGTTAATTAATAATTTTTTAATTATTGTATTATTTTTTTTTTAATAAAAAATCAGACTTAAATTTATTATAACAATATAATTTTATTATTATTGTTAATAAAAATTGTTTTCTAATTATACATATAATTTGTTAAAGGAGAATTTTATTTAAAATATTTCTTAAAAATAAAGAATATTATTTTTGATTCATGTAATTTTTTTAATTTACTTTTAACATAAACAAGTTGTAATTAAATTTTGAAATACTATAAATATTATAAACTTTATATCTAAAAATATTGAAAATTTACAAAACATACTACTCAAGTAATAGTTAAAAAATTAATCTAGTTGCTATTAAATTATAACATGCTTTATATACTAAAAAGAGCAGATTTGTTATTATAAAAAATTGAAAAAATCAGACTGCCATTTATAATAACAATCTGATTTTATTTTTTATTATCTATATATCTTATTAATCAATTACTTTATCTATATAAAATAATTCGTCTGTTAAATTAGATCTTTGATATTTAATTGAAGAGTTCAAGTTAGCTGCTTTATTTATAGTAAGATCTACAACATCTGCTATATTAACAAATCCTGCTGTTGTATTTGCAGAATTATTTATTACAACAGAAAGTCCTGTTTGTCCTAATTGTCTTGTTGATAATTTATTACCGCTTATATTATTATTAGCGGTGCTATAAACTACTAATGACTTAGGCAATAAAGGTATGCTTCCATTTTTATTAAATTTTGGATCAGTTGGGTCTATAGCTCCAATAGTTAGTC
The DNA here is from genome assembly GCA_949300355.1 of uncultured Brachyspira sp. Taxonomy (GTDB): domain Bacteria; phylum Spirochaetota; class Brachyspiria; order Brachyspirales; family Brachyspiraceae; genus Brachyspira. The sequence goes on along the minus strand of CASGDY010000048.1, from coordinate 21,196 downwards.
CTTGAATATCTCCATTGTTTATACCTTCTATCCAATTAAGCAATACAGTATCCATATCATTTCCAAGACTATATTTTGATGTAATATTTAGAAGTCTTTCTTCGGTTGTTAATGAAGGATCAGAATGTGCTATTTCTTTATAAATTTCCTGCTTTCCGCCTGTTCTAGCATCAAGCCATTTCATAAACATTGATGAAGAAGCATAACTAATTAATACATGATTAGGAGTAAATACAAAACTCTTATCAGTATACATCAAATACCAAGAGTAAAAAGAATAATAAGGATTATTTATAAAAAGTTTTTTTCTTTCATCAGTAAGAGTTGTTGAAAACATATGAGAAGTAGATTCTGAAAGTGATTCATTAAGCCATATATCCATTGCTTTGTTTTTGAGCATTGCATTGTTATAATAGTTAATTAAATGCTGTAATTCATGCATCATAAGTCCTATTGTACTTTTACTAGTAGGAACATTGATATGTAAATATTCTCCAGGTACTCCAGACTTACCGTATATTAAATCATTGGCACTAAAATATCCTTCCGTTATTGATGTGGTTGCATTTGTATTAAGGTTAGCCATTAAAAATATTACTTTTCCATTTCCGTCAAAATCAGGAATTTCTCCATATATTTCTATTTCTTTAGGCATGTAATTTTCAAACTCTCTTAAAAAAGATAATATATCTCCTTTTGTGATGCCTTTATCAATCTGACTTTCTTCTACATAAATAATTGCATTTGCTGATTCAGCTAGCTTTTTAAATGTCCCTTCAACAGCAATCATAGCATCTGTTTTGCCGTCATTTATTTTATAATAATATGTTTTTCTTATGGCGTTATTAGGGTCATAATATGTTATATCACTTACAGAAGGTGCTGTAACTTTATTACCGCATGAAGCAATAAACATAAAGATAATGAATAAAAATATGTAACTTTTCTTCATAAGTTATTCCTTATAATTTTTGATTTAAGCAAATAATAATATTATTTGCTTAATAGTAAATTTTTTTACTTATTATTACAATATAAAGTTATCAAATATTTTGTAAAAATAAAATTAATTTTTAGCTAATATTGAATAAATTTAGAATAGATGTTATTGTATTTTTATAATAAAATTATTAGAGGTAAAAAATGAATAAAAAAATTACATATATTATTTTTATTATTTCTGTATTAATTTTTATTTCAGGCTGTAAAAACAATGCTACAAATCCCAGCACTTTTGAAGAAATAGGAAAATATAGAGGAACTTGGGTTGCAGATAAGTGCGAGGCTATTGATTTTAATACTTATAAATGGATTGAGAAAGAATATCCAATATCTGTTGAAATAAATAATGATACTGATGTATTAATTATGAATGTTCCTGTTGATTCTGTTAAATATTTAAAAGATACTATTGATACTTTTGATTTATATGTTTCAGTTGACAAAGCACCGCTATTACCGCCTCCTGAAATAACTGGTACAGTTTCTGAAGTTTATTATAGAATGGCATTCAATAATTATGATTCAGCTACAATAGTTATGATTATAAAAACTACGGCTAATGTTAATTCTTCCATTTTTAGCTTGATAAGATGTTCATTAAAAAAAATAAGTTAATATTTTATTATATGTAAAAAAACCTGCTCTATATATGAGCAGGTTTTTTATTATTATAAAAATTGTAGAATCAGTCTGACAATTACAATCTTATTTTATTGTTTTTTGATATTTTTTTCATCTTCTTCAGTAATTACTTTATCTATGAAATATTCTCTATCTTGTAAATTGAATCTTTGATATTTAATTGAAGAGTTCAAATTAGCTGCTTTCTTTATAGTAAGATTTTCAACATCTGCTGCTAAAGCAATTCCTGCTGTTTTATTTACAGAAGTATTTATTACAGCAGAAAGTCCAGTTTGTCCTAATGGTCTTGTTTCTAATCTACCGCTGGTTGTTATTTGCGGATTATCAGCAGTGCTGTAAACTACTAATGACTTAGGCAATAATTTTATTGTTCCGCCTATATTAAATTTTGGATCAGTTGGATCTATAGCTGCTGGCTTTATTCCTGGAACAACTCCATTGTTTATATCTGCTATCCAATCAAGCAATACAGTATCCATATCATTTGCAAAACCATGTTTTGATAAAACATTCATAAGTCTTTGTTCGCTTGTTGGTGCAGAAGGAGAATGTGCTATTTCTTTATAAATTTCCTGATTTCCGCCTGTTTTACTATCAAGCCATTTCATAAACATTGATGAAGAAGCGTAACTCATCAATATATTTCCATCTCCTCCAACTGGGACTATTCCTGAAGTACTGCTATATGCTAAATTCCAAGTGTAAAAAGAATAATAAGTAGATTTGTTAAAAATATCTTCTCTTTCTTCAGCAATAGGTTCTGAAAATATAAGAGAAGTAGATTCTGAAAGTGCTTCATTAAGCCATATATCCATTGATTTGCCTTGCATTAGATTGTTATAAGCGTTAATTAAATGCTGTAATTCATGCATCATAGTACCTACTGTTCTTTCATCAGTAGGTAGATTAACATGTAAATATTCTCCAGGTGCTCCGTTCTTACCATTCATTAAATCAGACGGCTGAAAATATCCTCCCAGTCCTGATGTAGTTGCATTTGTATTAAGATCAGCCATTAAAAATATTACTTTTCCATTTCCGTCAAGATCAGGTATTTCTCCATATATTTCTATTTCTCTAGGCAGGTAATTTTCAAATTCTCTTAAAAAAGATATTACATCAGCTTTTGTGATGCCTTTATCAATCTGACTTTCTTCTACATAGATAATTGCATTTGCTGATTCAGCTAGCTTTTTAAATGCTCCTTCTTTAGCTATCATACTTTGATCTTTGTTATCCTTTATACTATAAGTATATGTTTTTATTATCGCTTCATTAGGATCATAATATGTTATATCACTTACAGAAGGTGCTGTAACTTTATTACCGCATGAAATGATAAACATAAAAATAATGAATAAAAATATATGACTTTTCTTCATAAGTTATTCCTTGTAATTTTTGATTTAAGTAAATAATAATATTATTTACTTAATAATAGATTTTTTTAGTTATTATTGCAATATGGAATTATAATTTTTCAGAAGAAATCAAATTAATTTTTTATTAATATTGAATAAATTTAGAATAGATGTTATTGTATCTTCTATAATAAATTATTAGAGGTAAAAAATGAATAAAAAAGTAAAATATATTATTTTTATTATTTCTGTATTAATTTTTATTTTAGGATGTAAAAGTAATGCTACAAATCCCAGCACTTTTGAAGAATTAGGAAAATATAGAGGAACTTGGGTGGCAGATAACGTTCAGATGCTTGATCCTAATAATAATGTATGGATTACGGCACAGGGAATCACTGTTAAAATAAATAGCGATACTGATATAGTGATTGATAATATTGTTCCTATTTCAATTAGGCATTTACCTGATACAGTTGATAGTTACTATTTATATATTTCGACTGATGATGTTCCTCCTCCGTATTTATCAATCATTGCTATGCAAGGCGGGCAAGTTAATGGAGCTTATTATAAACTGGAATTTACTAGTCATAATTCACTCAAAATATATATGATTCTTCAAGGTAGAGCAGGATTAAACCCTTTTAATTTAGTAATACAAAGAGCTGAATTAAAAAAAACTAACTAATAATTTTGATGTATATACAAAAATAACCTGCTCATATATAGAGCAGGTTTTTTATTATTATAAACATTGTAAAATCAGTCTGACAATTACAATCTTATTTTATTGTTTTTTTATATTTTTTTCATCTTCTTCAGTAATTACTTTATCTATGAAATATCCGCTGCCTTGTAAATTGAATCTTTGATATTTAATTGAAGAGTTCAAATTAGCTGCTTTATTTATAGTAAGCTGTACAAATTTACAGAAGTATTTATTACTGCAGAAAGTCCTGTTTGTCCTAATTGTCTTGTTAATAATTTACCGCTGCTTGTTATTTGAGGATTATCAGCAGTGCTGTAAAGTACTATTGATCTAGGCAATAATGGTATGCTTCCATTTATATTAAATTTTGGATCATTTGGATCTATAGCGGCTAGCTTTAGTTTTGGAATATCTCCATTGTTTATACCTTCTATCCAATTAAGCAATGCCGTATTCATATCATTTCCAAGACCATGTTTTGATAAAACATTTATAAGTCTTTCTTCGTCTGTTAATGAAGGATCAGAATGTGCTATTTCTTTATAAATTTCCTGCTTTCCGCCTGTTTTTAAATCAATCCATTTCATAAACATTAATGAAGAAGCGTAACTAATAAATATATTGTCATCTCCTCCAACTGAGCCTGATCCTTGAGGAGTACCGTCAGTATATAATAACTTCCAAGTGTAAAAAGAATAATAAGTAGATTCGTTAAAAATATCTTCTCTTTCTTCAATTAGAGGTTCTGAAAATATAAGAGAAGTAGATTCTGAAAGTGCTTCATTAAGCCATATATCCATTGCTTGGCCTTTGAGTATTCCATTGTTATAAGCGTTAATTAAATGCTGTAATTCATGCATCATAGTACCTATTGTGTCATTATTAATAGGAACATTAACATGTAAATATTCTCCGAGTACTCCTTCCTTACCGAAAGTTAAATCAGCTGGATAAAAATATCCTCCCATTGTTATTTTAGTTTTATTTGTATTAATATTAGCCATTAAAAATATTACTTTTCCATTTCCGTCAAAATCAGGAATTTCTCCATATATTTCTATTTCTCTAGGCAGGTATTTTTCAAATTCTCTTAAAAAAGATATTACACCCTCTTTTGTGATGCCTTTATCAACATAACTTTCTTCTACATAAATAATTGCATTTGCTGATTCAGCTATCTTTTTAAATGCTCCTTCAGTACCTACAAAAGTAGCAGTTATGCCATCATAACTATGACTTCTCCTGAATTTGAAGGCTGTGTAATTGTATTGCCGCATGAAATAATAAACATAAAAATAATGAATAGAAATATATAACTTTTCTTCATAAGTTATTCCTTGTAATTTTAATTTAAGTAAATAATAATATTGTTTGCTTAATAGTAAATTTTTTTACTTATTATTACAATATGAAATTATCTAATATCTTATAAAATAAAATTAATTTTTTATTAATATTGAATAAATTTAGAATAGATGTTATTGTATTTTTTATAATAAAATTATTAGAGGTAAAAAATGAATAAAAAAGTAAAATATATTATTTTTATTATTTCTTTATTAATTTTTATTTCAGGCTGTAAAAATAATGCTGCAAGTCCTAGTACTATTTATGGTATAGGAAAATATAGAGGAACTTGGTTTGCAGATAATTTTGATATTATGGATCTTTCGAGTAATCAATGGATACAGTCAGAAGCTGGAATGACTATTAAAATAAATAGCGATACTGATATGGTAATCAATAATATTGTTCCTACTTCAATTAAGCATTTACCTGATACAGTTGATACTTACCATTTATATATTTCTACTGCTGATACTCCTCCTGAGTATCCAGCAAGCCAAATTATTAAAGCTTATTATAAACTTGAATTTACTAGTTATGATTCAGTTAAAGTAACTATGGTTATTCAATTTATAATGGATGGAAACTCTAATAATATGGCAATACAAAAAGCTGAATTAAAAAAAAGTAACTAATGATTTAGATTATATACAAAATAACCTGCTCTATATATGAGCAGGTTATTTTGTATAAGCTTATTACAATCTTACTTTTTTATATTTTTTTCATCTTCTTCAGTAATTACTTTATCTATGAAATATCCGCTGCCTGTTAAATTAGCTCTTCGATATTTAATTGAAGAGTTCAAGTTAGCTGCTTTCTTTATAGTAAGATTAGCAACATCTGCAGCAGCAGCAATTCCTTTATCTGAGTTTTGATTTGCAGAAGTATTTATTACAACAGAAAGTCCTTGTCCCAAATCTCTTGTTAATAAGTTGCCGCTGCTTGTTATTTGAGGATTATCAGCAGTGCTGTAAAGTACCAATGCTTTAGGCAATAACGGTATGCTTCCATTTATATTAAATTTTGGATCAGTTGGATCTATAGGAGCTATATTTATTCCTTGAACTTCACCTTTATTTACTCCTTCTATCCAATTAAGGAAAACATCATTTAGGTCATTTCCAAGATTATATTTTGATAAAACATTCATAAGTCTTTGTTCGCTTGTTGATGAAAGATCAGAATGTGCTATTTCTTTATAAATTTCCTGCTTTCCGCCTGTTTTAATATCAAGCCATTTCATAAACATTGATGAAGCACCATAACTAATCAATATCCTTTTATTGCCTCCTACTGGTACTGCACCTTGTACTGAAACACCATCGGCACTATATATTAAATTCCAAGTGTAAAAAGAATAATAAGTATTACTTGTAAAAATTTTTTTTCTTTCATCTGTTAAAGTTTCTGAAAACATATGAGAAGTAGATTCTGAAAGTGCTTCATCAAGCCATATATCCATTGAGCTTTTTTTTATAAGTCCATTGTTATAAAAGTTAATTAAATGCTGTAATTCATGCATCATAGTACCTAGTGTTCCATTATCAGCAGGAAGATTAACATGTAAATATTCTCCGCGTACTCCTGCTTTACCAAAGTTTATATCAGCCCTGCTAAAATATCCTCCCAGCTTTTCTTTATTTTCAGATGTTATATTTGTATTAATATCAGCCATTAAAAATATTACTTTCCCATTTCCGTCAAAATCAGGAATTTCTCCATATATTTCTATTTCTCTAGGCAGATAATTTTCAAATTCTCTTATAAAAGATAATACGCCTTCTTTTGTAATGCCTTTATCAATCTGACTTTCTTCTACATAAATAATTGCATTTGCTGATTCAGCTATCTTTTTAAATGCTCCTTCAGTAGCTATTAGATCTCCAGTTGAAACGTCATTAATATTATAAGAGTATCTATGACTTCTCCTGAATTTGAAGGCTGTGTAATTGTATTGCCGCATGAAATAATAAACATAAAAATAATGAATAGAAATATATAACTTTTCTTCATAATTTATTCCTTATAATTTTTTATTTAAGTAAATAATGATATCGTTTACCTAATAGTAGATTTTTTTAATTATTATTACAATATGAAATTATAAATTATTTTACAAAAAATTAAATTAATTTTTTATTAATATTGAATAAATTTAGAATAGATGTTATTGTATCTTTAATACTAAAATTAGAGGAAAAAAATGAATAAAAAATTGAAATATATTATTTTTATTATTTCTGTATTAATTTTTATTTCAGGCTGTAAAAATAACACTACAGCTCCTAGTACTATTTATGGTATAGGAAAACATAGAGGAACTTGGGCGGCAGATAATATTGATATGCTGAATGTCATTAGCGGTCAATTTGAATCGTTAGGAGAGATAATGACTATTAAAATAAATAGTGATAGTGATATAATAATTAATAATATTGTGCCTACTTCAATTAAGCATTTACATGATACAATTGATAGTTACAATGTGTATATTTCAACTGATAATGTTCCGCCTCAGTTTTCAGTAATTGGAAAAGTTCTTGAAGCTTATTATAGACTGGAATTTACTAGTGATGATACAGCGGCAGCAACTATGCTTGTTAAATTTCAACAAGGAGGAATCTCTCTTATTTTAGCAATTCAAAAAGCTGAATTAAAAAAGTAACTAATGATTTAGATTATATACAATAAGTAACCTGCTCTTATATAGAGCAGGTTTTTATTTGTAATAAAAAATTGTATGAAAATAAATTTTATATTCCATCGATTTTTAAATAGCTTTATATTGTTTGATAAAATAAGTTTTAATTAATTTATGCAGTTATTCATTTTAACATATAAAAATTGATAAGATTTAAAGCCATAAATAAACAGCGGATAACTTTAATTATCAGCTGTAAAAAATAAAAAATCGAGCGTCTATCAGCTTTAGCTGATAGAGGTTTTAAGGCGAGATTTTTTATATATAATAAGAAGTTTATCACTAGCAATAATAATAAAAAAAATCAGACTATTATAATTACTTATAACAGCCTGATTATTTTATGTTTTTAATTAATTTTATTTATTTTATTTTGTAATTACTATGTCAGTAAAATAATCCTTTTTGAACATAGTTAATTCAGTTACATTATTATTTCTAGCAGCTGTTCTAGTAAGTGAAATAGGTATTATATCGCTTGCAGAAGTATATCCTGCAATTGTATTTTTTCTAGTATTTAATACAATATAATTACCATTTCCTAAAGCTTCTTTTCTAATGTTAGGATCAGTTATTTTATCAGCATCTTGCTGACTGCATACTATTAATGCTCTAGGGAGCAGCTGAGTTTGTCCGTTTTTTATGAACCCATTATAAGCTTTATCTGATGCAGATGCTAAATCTGATATCTTAGGAGCATCTGTAATATCTTTAATATCGCCATTATTTATGCCTTTTATCCAATTAATAAGTAAAGTATCCATATCACTGCCTAAATCAGGATTTAATGCTTTTACAGAATCTAGAAGTATTTGTTCACTGTCCTTTATACTAGAAGATGCTATTCTTTTGTATATTTCCTGATTTCCTCCTGTTTTAGTATCAAGCCATTTCATAAATATTGATACAGGCGAATAATTATAAGTACTATTTACTTTAGGAAATATATTCTTTCTATCTTCATATTGAAAATACCATGAATAAAAAGAATAATAAGGGACTATAAATTCTTTTGATCTCATTTTAATGGTATCTTCAATATTAAATGCATGTGATGTGGATTCAGAAAGTCCTTCATTAAGCCAAATATCCATTGCTTTATTATTTTCAAATACATTTACATTATAATTAATCAAATGCTGCAATTCATGCATCATAACACCAAATATTTCATTAAACTCCCATTCAATATTTACATGCAGATATTCTCCTTTTACACCGCCTTTTCCATAAAGAAGATCATACTGTGAGAAATATCCGCCAATATTGTTTCCATTTGTATTAAGATTTGCCATTAAAAATATTATTTTACCATTTCTATCAATATCTGAAGGAGTACCATATATATACATTTCTTTTTCAAAAGCTTTTTCAAATTGAGTGAGGAAATTATTTAACTGATATCTTGTAATAGTATATCTATTTTCAATATAAATAATTGTATTTTTAGATTCTGCCAATTTCTTGAATGTACTTTTAACAGCAATTTGTTTACCTGAAGCATTATCCATCTTAAAAAAAGGAAAATCTTTTGTTTCAGTAGTTTCAGGATCATAATATATTATTCCGTTAGATTCTGAAGGTGCAGTAACTTTGTTACTACATGAAGTAATAAGTGTAAAAATAATAAATAAAACTATATAATTTTTTTCATAATTATTCCTTATAATAGTTGTACTAAATGATAAATTATTCAAACATAATTACAATATAAAATTTTAAATATTGTAAATGATAATTATTTTTAGCTATTGAATAAAAATTTAATTAGTGTTATTTTAAATAATTATAAAAAATTGTGAGTAAAAAATGAATAAAAAATTATTATTAATTATTTTTATTATTTATGCATCGTTGTTTATATTAAGATGCAGTAACAATAATACATCGCCAATACATGGTTAGATCATTATGCAGGAACTTGGAATATGAAAGGTTATAAATGGATTGAGGATAAAGCTCAATGGGATAGTGCAGAGGTTACTATTCAAATGCTAATATATCAATTAGATAGTGCAAAGACTAGTGATCAAGTAATAATATCCAAAAATGATACATATCAATATTTAGGAGACAATACATATTTAATTAATCAAAAATTTAATTTACCAGTTTATGACAAACTGATTATAAAAATTACGTTTTATGATGATAATTCAGGCGAAATTTACATGGAAGGCTCTACATTAAATAATATTTTTGGTAATATACCTTATTTTAAAGGAACTATAACTAGACAGCAATAAAATTTTAAATTGATAATAAGCAGGTGATAATTTATTTATTAAAATAAAAAAATTGATTATCTATTAGCATACATAAATAGCTTAATAAATGTTTCAAACGATATTTTTAAAGTAAACATATAAGATTAATTTAATTACTATAAAATATAACCTGCTTTATAAATATATAAAGCAGGTTTTTTGTTTATAATAAATTATTATGTTCAATTACTTTCTTATAATATCTTTTTCTGTAATTACTCTGTCAATAAAATAATTATCTTTGAACATAGTCGATTCAGTTATATTATTGTATCTTGAATTTTGAGCTGCTGCTTTAGTAAGTGAAAGAGGTACTATATCAGTTTCAGCAGAATATCCAGCATATTGATTTTGGCTGGTATTTAATACTATATAATTACCGTTTTTTAAATCTTCTTTTATAATTTTAGGATCATTTATTTTATTAGCATCTTCAGCTGTACATATTATTAATGCTTTAGGAAGCAGAAGAGTTTTTCCATTTTTTAAAAATAGATTATAATAATTGTCTGATGTAGATGCAAAATTCTTAATACTAAGTCCAGGAACTTCACCATTATTTATACCTTTTATCCAATTAATAAGCAAAGTATTCATATCAGTGCCTAAACTAGGATTTAATTCTTGTACGCATTGTATAACTCTTTGTTCTCCGTCTTTTATATGAGAAGAATGTGCTATTTTTTTGTATATTTCCTGATTTCCGCCTGTTTTAATATCAAGCCATTTCATAAACATTGATGCAGGGCCATAACTTGCAAAATCCATAGGTGTTCCAAATATATAATTATCTTTTGAATATTGGAAGTACCAAGAGTAGAAAGAATAATATGGAACTTTATCAAGTGATTTAAGTCTTGAATCACTAATCTCTTTAGAAAATATATGAGATGTAGATTCTGCAAGACCTTCATCAAGCCAAACATCCATTTCTTTTCCAGTATTAAAATAATTTACATTGAAATTAATTAAATGCTGTAATTCATGCATCATAACTCCAAGTATGTAATCTTCATTAGCCACACTAGGATCTACATGCAAATATTCTCCTTTTACACCGCCTTTCCCACGTGTCAAATCAGAACCATAAAAATATCCTCCAATACCAGGTTTTTCTTTTGTTTGGTTAGTATTAAGATTACCCATTAAAAATATTATTTTGCCGTTTAGATCAAGATCTGAAGGATTTCCATATATTTCAACTTCTTTACTATAATATTCTTCAAATTGTTTGACAAAAGACATTATAGTATCTCTTGTCATTATATTATAGCCTTTTTCTAAATAAATAATTGCATTTTGTGATTCAGCTACTTTATTGAAAGTACTTTTTGCCTCTATCCAAGCACCTGTAATGACATCAGATTTTAAAAACGGGTATTCTTTAGTTTCTGCATGAGAAGGGTCATAATATGTTATACCATCTATATTTTCTGAAGGCCCTGTAATTTTATTACCGCATGAAACAATGAACATGAAAATAATGAATAAAAATATATAATTTCTCTTCATAAACATTCCTTATAATTATATTTTACTATATAATAAATCATGAAAGTATTAATTACAATATAAATTTTTTTTATAAGAAAATAATTTTTGGCACTAATAAATCGGACTATTATAATTACTTATAACAGCCTGATTATTTTATATAATTTATATATTATCTTATTCTATCAATAAAATAATTATCTTTGAACATAGTCAATTCTGTTATATTATTGTATCTTGAATTTGGAATTTCTGTTTTAGTAAGTGAAAGAGATACTATATCACTTTCAGCAGAATATCCGGCATATTTATTTTGGCTAGTATTTAATACGATATACTGAAAATTTTTGAGTTTGTCAATTTTTTTATTCAACTTTTTCCAGCCGCACACCGCAGGTGGACTTCGTCAAAGTTGCTGCCGCCACCGCAGGCACGCTTTGCGAAAGTGCAATTAAAAATTAGTACTAAATAATACTAATTTAGTTTTACATGTAATATAAATTATTAACTTTTGTATATTAATGAGTAATCAGCCGCACGTATAGTTGGCTATCCATAATGATTTGCAATACTGTGCGGAAAGCCCATATGGCGAATATTTGACAAAATATAGTTGTTTTGGTATATACTGATTTTAATAATTAAAAAAATAGCATAACAATATAATAAATTATTTCTTCTTATTAGTAAGTGCAAGTATTAGTATATGCACAACTGATTTATCTACTTCAGGTATTCTCAAAGCCTGAGATATATTATAAGGCTTGTACTGTTTCAATTTATTAATAGCATCTATTTTTACGCTCTTTAAAGTAGAGTAGTCAAAATCTTCAGGTATAAGCATATTTTCGTATTTTTCTATATCTCTTATTTCATTTAAGTATCTTGCAATATAGCCTTCATACTTAATAGCGATTTCTGCATTCTCCAAAACATTCTGATTATAATCGCCGTCTATCAAATGTTTAAGCATTTCAATACCGCATTCCGGACGCTTTATTATAGAAGCTAAACTCATAGTTCTATATTCTTTAGCTTCTTTTGTGAATCCTAAATCTTCTGTTTCTTTTTGAGTGAGTGTGCGTTTATTTAAATATTCCACAAGTATTTGAGTTTTTTGTTTTTTATCTCTTACCTTTTCAAGTCTTTCTTTGCTTGCAAGCCCTATATTATAAGAAAGCTCTGTTAATCTTTCATCGGCATTGTCCTGTCTTAAAAGCATTCTATGTTCTGCCTGTGAAGTAAACATTCTATGAGGTTCTTTAGTTCCTTTAGTAGTTAAGTCATCAATTAAAACACCGATATATCCGTCGCTTCTTTTTAATATGAATGGAGCTTCTTTTTTTATTTTTAAGCTTGCATTTATTCCTGCCATAAGGCCCTGACATGCAGCTTCTTCGTATCCGCTTGTTCCGTTAATTTGTCCTGCCAAAAATAAGCCCTCAATTTTTTTAGTTTCAAGTGTAGGCTTTAATTCTATAGGGTTCACATAATCATATTCTACTGCATAGGCTGGTTTTAATATTCTTACTTCCTCAAGTCCTTTCAATGATCTTATCATTTTTATCTGAACTTCTTCCGGTAAGCTTGAAGAAAATCCGTTTATATAAACTTCATTAGTTCTGTAGCTTTCTCTCTCTAAATGGAGCTGATGTCTTGGTTTATCTGCAAATCTTACAACCTTATCTTCTATACTTGGGCAATATCTTGGACCTATGCCTGTTATAACTCCGCTGTACATTGGAGACAAATGTATATTATCCTGAATGATTTTATGAATATTGGCATCTGTATAAGTTATATAGCAAGGCTCTTGAACTATATCTATTTTTTCATCTAAAAAAGAGAATGGTGTTATTTCATCATCGCCTTTTTGCATTTCTAATATATCAAAGTTAATAGAATAATAATCTACTCTTGCAGGTGTTCCTGTTTTTAATCTTCCAACCTCAAGTCCTAAACTTCTCAAACTATCAGAAAGTCCTATTGCTGGTAATTCTCCGATTCTTCCGGCCTGCTTTTGATACTTACCTATATGAATAAGTCCGTTTAAAAATGTTCCTGTTGTAAGTATAACCGCTTGGCATTCATACTCTCTGCATCTTTCTGTTCTGATTCCTTTAAGTACATTATTTTCTACAATTATTTCTGTTACTATATCCTGATGAAGTGATAGATTATTTTGTGCATACAATGTTTTAGCAGCTTCTTCTTTATATGCGTATTTATCTGCCTGAGCTCTTGGTGCCCATACAGCTTTTCCTTTACTTCTGTTAAGCATTCTAAACTGCATCATAGTTTTATCTATTAATTTTCCCATCTCGCCGCCGAGTGCATCAATCTCTTTTACAATAGTGCCTTTAGCAACTCCGCCTATAGAAGGGTTGCATGACATTTGTCCTATAGTATCCAAATTAATAGATATAATTAGAGTTTTCATTCCTAGTCTTACAGATGAAAGTGCTGCTTCTATTCCGGCATGTCCTGCACCTACTACTATAACATCGTATTTATTATTATTCATATATAATATTCTCATTTAAAAATTAAATTTTTATTAAAAAGATAATATATTAAAAACTTTTAATTGTCAAAGAAATATTTTTAATACAATTTGAAAAATTTTATTTAATATAAAAATATATAAACGCACGTTAAGTAAAATTTAAAATATAAAATACTTTTGAATCATAATGTTAATAATAAATTAAAGTTTGCTTACCGTGCGTTGAGTGGATTTTAAAATTAATAAGAGCTAGGGCGGGTGCTTTAATTTCTAATTGAACTTTAAAGATAATAAAAACTAAAATTCAAAATATAGCTTTAAAATATAAAGGGCGGGGTATGTAATTAAAATTTAAAAAATTAATTACATTTGCCCACCCTTTAGTCTTATTGCTTTTATTTGCAATATCAATTTTATATTTTCTTTTTGCCTATTTAGAATTTATAGCTGCCCACCCAAGAGTTTTTTAAATTTATAGTGTTCTCACCGCACGCATAGTAAAATTTAAAACATAAGATACTTTTGAATTATAATATTAATAATAAATATAAGTTATCTCACCGTGCGTTGAATGAATTTTATAAAAAACATAAAAATAAAGGCTTTACTCTTATAAAGTAAAGCCTAATCATTTATTAATATTTTATTCTCAATTATTTTATATTTGTATTCTAATAATTATTCATCTTTATTGAATTCCAAATCTTTAAGCTCTCTTAATTTTGGAAGATCATCTAAACTATTTATACCGAAATGCATTAGGAATTTATCTGTAGTGCCGTAAGTTTGTCTTTTATCTAAATAGTCCTTTCTTCCTTTCCAAGCAATGAAGCCGTCTTCCATTAAAGCCCTTAAATGATAACCGCTGTCACTTTGTCTTATATCATCAATTTCAGCTTTAGTCAAAGGCTGTTTATATGCTATTATAGAAAGAGTTTGAAGCATTGCTTTTGATATTTTTTTCTTTCTCTTTTTGTCATATATTGCTGATAAAGTACCGAATGTAGAAGGTATTATAGTCATAAGTATAGAATCTCCTACTTCAAGTATCTCTATAGCACTTTTAGCATTTCTATATCTATTATTGATATTTTCTATATGAGTTCTTATATCAGAATTTTCGCATTTGAAAAGAGTCCTTAATCTGCTTATTGGAACATTGCCTTCAACATATATGATAGCTTCCATAATCTTTTCAAGTTCTTCTTCATTTGCAAGTATAGAATCGTCTATCTCTAAAGCGTTTTTATTTTCAGTATCTGCATTATTTTCAGAATTCTTTTCTGAAATTTCATTCTCCAAAAGAGCACCGTTTGTTTCAATCATTTCATCCATAATATTTATATCCCTAAAAAATAACTTCCTTTTTATTTTTTAATATAAGCAGATTATAGCATATTAAAAACTTTTTTCAATCGTTTAGACATAATTTTGTGTATATATTTTTATGGGAATATAAATTTATTTTTTAATTAATTATAGAAGATATGTCTTTTAATATTTCATCATAATTTACATCAGGGAATATATCTTTTAATTCATCTTTATTTATGTCTTGTTTATGTATAGGTTTATAATTGGAGTTTTTTGAAAATTTTATTATATAATCGGTTTTTGTAATTGATACTATATCATGAGAAGATAGTATAATAATTTTATTTTTTTTATTGGCTTCTAAATAATGAAAAAGTTTTACTTTGTTTTGAAAATCTAATGAACTATCAGGCTCATCTAAAAGAATGATATTTGTATTTTTGCATAATGTCTTAGCTAAAAATACTAAAGCTCTTTCGCCTCCGGATAAGTTTTCAACATTTCTATTTTGTAAATGCAGTATGTTCAAAGACTCCATCACTTCCAAAGATTTAGTTCTTATTTTTTTCTCATCTGAAAATATGCCGTACTCTTTATGCCCCATCATCACCACTTCAATAGCCCTAAAAGGAAAATTTACATTTAAAAATTGAGGCATAAAGGCTATATCATTAAATATTACTTCTTTGGAAAGAGTTTTATTATTGACATTTATAATTCCGCTTCTTTTTACACTGCTGTCCATTATGAGAGATTTTATAAATGTACTTTTTCCGCTTCCATTAGCTCCTAAAAGTATATATATTCCATTTTCATTTATACTAAGCTCATCTAATTGCAGAACTTTTTTGTTTTTATATTCTAAAATCAAATCTTTACAATATATCATATAATAATCTCTTTATAAATTATTAATCATATTTACTTCTTCTAAATAAAAATACAAATAAGAATATTGCTCCGAATAATGAAGTAGCAACAGATATAGGAAGTTCACCGGCAATTCTTCCGCCGAACAGAGGCATCTTTATTATAGATCTTATAACTAAATCACATAATAATAAAAGTATTGCACCGCCGAATGCAGAATTGATAAGCAATTTTGAAGAAGCTGAAGTTTTCCATATTATTCTTGAAAGATGAGGAACACCCAATCCCACCCAGCTTATTATTCCTGTTGCAAGTACAGACATAGACATTAATATTGAAACTACAAAAAGTAATTGAAGCCTAAAAAATCTAATATCCTTTACTTTATCATAAGCATGAAGCTTTCCCAATGTAAGAGCATCTATCTTTGATGACTGCATTAAAAAGAAAAATAATGCTATGATAAATACAGCTAATAATATTAATGTGTATCTTATATTAGTATTTCCTAAACTGCCCATAAGCCAAAAAGTTATTTCTCTAAGTTTACCAATTTCTGCGGCTACTTTTAATATTGAAAGCTCTGAAGAAAATACTGAATTAATTACTATCCCCATAAAAAGCAGTTTTAATACAGATGAACTTCTGAATGAGAAAAACATAGGGATTAGTACGGCTATAAAAGTGAATAATGGTGCTATTAAGAATATAGGTAATGAGAATACTATAGCAAAAGCAGCCCCGAATGCAGAACCTGATGATATGCCTAAGAAATAAGGATCAACCAGCGGATTTTGAAAACATGATTGGCATATAACTCCGCATACTCCAAGTATGGCTCCGCTTGATACCGCTAAAAGTATTCTTGGAAGCCTTACATTGAGTATTGCTATTGCTTTATTAATATCTTCTGTTTTATTAAAAAATATATTTATAATTTCTAAAGACGAAATATCCCATGAACCTATAAATATAGATAATATAAATAATATTACTAGTATAGATGATAATATTATTAATGATTTATTTTTCATATTTTTTAATTCTTTATTTGTTCAAAAAATGGTTCTAATTTATGAAGCAGAATAAGTTTATCAGTTTCTTTTATACCGAATATGTCTGACATGTAATTATCGTATACTTCTCTAATATTAACATTTTCAGGCATATAATATATATAGCTGAATAAAAGAAGCTGTACTGGAAGTAATAATTTAGGATCTGACCACCATAAAACCTGTCCCATACTATATACTCTCTGATTTTTTACAGCATTAATGTTTTGAAATACTGCATTTTTTGTATATGTTTCTACAGCTTTTGAATATTGAGGAGAATCTATCATAGCTATAATATCCGGATTCATTTCCAATATTTCTTCGGCACCGAGAATAGGCATTTCTGATTTTTCATAAGCATTGCTGATGCCTAATATTGATGTTGTATATGCTGCTCCGCCATAATCTTTTCCATGAACATATCCTGCACCTGTTTCTGAATCTGTAAGTCCCAAGAAAAGAATTTTATCTGTATCATTATCTTTTTTGAATGATGAAGCTAAATCAACATATCCCTGTAATTTTTTTATAAGTTCTTCTGACTTTTCTTCAGCATTAACAACTTTTGATATTATTCTTATATTATCATAGTAAGAGTTTAAATTTGTTGCTATAGTATGATCATTCAATATTATTACAGGTATTTTAAATTCATTTTCTATTCTATTAATTAATTCCTGATGATAACTGTTTTCAGATAAAGAACCATAAGGAACTATTATAATAGCATCAGGAGAAACCTCCAATATTTTTTCAAAATTATAACTGCCGTATCCCGCCCATCCTACATTTGGTATTGATAATATATTTGTAACTATATAAAAGTTATCTGATTTGTCTGTATTATAAGGGCCTGACTGAGGATATACTCCTCCTGTGGCTGCTAATAAATCATCTTTTCCTAATGCTTTTAAAGTTTGAGGTATGAATCCTCTGTCTATTGATATTATTTTTTTTATGTCTTTTTTTAAAGTTACTTCTCTTCCCAAAGCATCTGTAATAGTTACAGTATCTGCTGAATTATTTTTATTGTTTGCATCTTTTGTATTATTGCATGAAATGAAACATGAAACTGTAAATAATATAAGCAATAAATATTTTTTCATTTTTTATGCTCCTATTTTTATAAATTATTATTTTTTATTATTGCTAATAAAAATTGTGTGCTTATGGAAAAGGCACTTTCAAGTAAACTTTTCAAAGGCTCACAATTTTTATATTTTGCTTTCTAGTACTTAAAGAATATATATTAATTATATTATTATTTTTTATAAATTATATTTCAATTATCTAATTTGCAAAGTTTAATACTTTCATCATTAATGATTCTTCTTATAATCTCTATATTAGAATCATCAAAGTTTTTAGGGAAGTATATGCTTTTTATTTTTATATTATTGTTATTTAAAATTGCTCTGTAATCATAATCTTCTGAGTTATATCTGAATATAGAAAGTAAAGTTTCATAATGAATATTATCTTCTTTAGTGATAAACTTAGCAGTTCTTCCGTAAACATTTTCTTCTTCATTATAATTTTTTGTTTTAATTATAATTGAATCTGAAGCTTCATATTCTATACATATGCTATTATTATCATCTAAATTATTAATAGATGAACTAAATGAAGCAAAATAAATATTCATTTTATTATTAAAATGTTCTATAACAGGTTTTATTGATGTTAATTTTCCTGATTCCATAGTTTTTTCCAAAATATTGAATATATTTTCTGTTTCTGTTTTTTTATCTAATAATAATTTAAGAGTGTCTGTATTATAATTAATATTTTTGTATAGATTGTAAGAAGAATTATTTTTATGTATATTATGGAACTCTATAGTTTTATTTAAAGATTTTTCAAATAAGTCTAAAAAGTCATTATATTTTATTATATTTCCTTTCAATAAAGTATATGATAATAAAAATATATTATAGCTTGCAAAATTATCTTCTCTTAAATCAAAATTATCTATATATCTATTGTAAGTATTAAGAAGTAAATCATAATCTTTTTTCAAATAATATATAACAGCCAAATTATTATAAAGCTCGAAAGATGATTTTTTATTTTCTATTAATTTATTATAATATATAGATGCATTATCATAATCTTTTATTCTATAGTATGACTGAGCCAGCATATTATAAATATCATCATTTCTTTTATCAGTTCTTAATGCATATTCTATAACTTTATTATAATCTTTATTATCAAAACATATTGAAAGTAATTTATCATAATGTTTAAATGAATTAGGATTTACTTCTATAATTTTATCGGCAATACTCAAAGCATTATCATATTCTTCTAAATCGAAATATATATTAAATAATATTTCATGAGAATTGCTGTATGAAGGATTAAGCTCTAATGCTCTATTTAAATAAATTAATGATTTTTCTTTTTCGCCTAAATAATAGTAGGATAAACCTATGCCGTTATATGAATCTGCATTGTTATTGTTTATATCTATTGCTTTATTGAAATTCTCTATTGCATTATTATAATCTTCTAAATTATAATAAGCTAGTGCCAAATTATTATAAGCCTTATAATATCTGTCATTAATTTCTATAGATTTATTGAAGTAGTTTATAGCTTTATCATATTCTTCATTAGATGAGTAGCATATACCTATAAAGTTATAAGCCTTATAAGCATTTGGGTTTTTTTCTATCACTCTTTCAAAACATTCTATAGCTTCATAATAATATTTTTTAGAATAATAGCTTATTCCTAATTTATTATAATCGGTAAAAGTATTAATATCTAATTTTTTAGCCTTATCAAAATAAAGTGCCGCCTTATCGAACATCTTTCTATTGAAATAAACTAAAGCTAAATTATTATAGGCATTTGCATATTTAGGATTAATATCTATAGCTATATTGAAATATTTTATTGCATTATCATAATCTTTTAGGAATGAGTATACTGCCCCCAAAGTATTAGCTATTTTGCATGACTTACCATTATACTGTAAGAATTTATTAAAGCATTCTATTGCCTTTTCATAATTATTAATATTATAATAGCTCATTCCAAGCATATCATAAGCTTTAAAAACTCTTTCATCTAAAGATTTTGAATGTTCAAAAAATTCTATTGCTTCATTATATTTTTTATTTTTATAATAGAATAAAGCTAGATTATTAAAAGCTTTATCATATTTAGGATTAATTTCTATAGCTTTATTAAAATTTTCTATAGCATTAGTATAATCTTTTTTTTCAAAATAACTTATTCCAAGCAGATTATATGCTTTAAAAGAATTAGGGGTGATTTTTAAAGTTTCATTGAAACATTCTATAGCTTTGTCATACTGTTTTATAGCATGATAACTTATACCAAGAAGATTATAAGATTTAAAAGTTTTTATATCTACTTTTTTAGCTTCTTCAAAATATCTTACAGCATCTTCATACTCTTTAAGCTCAACGCATACCTGTCCTTTATATAGATTTGCTCTATAATTTTTAGGAACTTTTTTCAGTATAACATCTAATATTTCAAGAGTCTGATGATAATCTTCATTATTAAGTCTGTATGAAACTTCATTTAAAAGATTTTCCATCTTTGTATTGTACATAAAAACCCCATATACAATTATTGTAATTATTTTACAATGAATATGTATATTATGTCAACATTAAAATGCAATTTTTTATTTATTAAAATACTTTTTTAAATCATCATCATTTATATTAATAGATATAAGTTTTTTGCTGTTTTTCTCACCCTTTAATATTTCAACATCTCTTTTTTTGATATTAAGCTCATCAGCCAAAAAATCAATTATAGCTTTATTAGCTTTGCCGTCTATAGCCTTAGCCATAATACGAATGGAATAGGCCCCATTCTCGAATTTAAAACTGTTGGATTTAGCTCCCGCTGTTACTTTAACTTCTATGTTCAT